>NZ_BAAALD010000032.1:12828-77401 GCF_039528095.1 Kitasatospora arboriphila | reverse complement strand
CGCGCCGCCCACCCCGGGGATCACCAGAAGCGCGGCTGGTGCGGCACGGACTCCAGGTCGGTGAGCACCAGCTCGCGGTCGTCGTCCTCGGCTATGTCCTCGGCGGCGGCCAGCGCCCGCTCCGTCCAGGCCCGGGCCTGCGCGGCGTCCCCGGCCACCGCGTGGGCGCGGGCCAGGGCCTCGTACGCGAAGGCGAGGTCCCAGTCGCCGATACCGTGCTCGCGGCAGATCGCCAGGCTGCGGGCGGCGTGGTGGATCGCCGGCTCGCCGCGGCCCAGCACGCTGTAGACCCGCGAGCACTGCCACTCGCCGCGACCGAGGTTCACCGGCTGTCCGACCTCGCCCCAGTGGTGCCGGGAGGCGTGCGCCATGTGCAGCATCCGGTCGTCCTCCTCCACCGTGCGGTCCTCCTTCTCCAGCAGGCGCCACACGCCGTTGAACAGGTCGACGGCGAGTCGGCGCCCGCCGTCGTCGGGCGCGGTGGCGGCGGGCTGCGCAGCACTGTCGGTCATGGCTCTGGCGACTCCGTCCTGGAGGAGATGGTCGATGCGGTGGAGGTCGCCCCGGATGCGGTCCAGCCGGGCCCGCAGCCGGAGCCGGTGCCCGGCCAGCACCCGGGCCGTCACGGACTCGGCGTCCGGATCGGCCAGGCACAGCCGCACCTGCTCCAGCGGAACGTCCACGGAGCGGAGCAGCCGGACGAGACGCGCCTGCGCGACCTGCCCGGCGCCGTAGTAGCGGTACCCCGTGCCGGGATCGACCACCTCGGGCCGCAGCAGGCCCACCCGGTCGTAGTGACGCAGGGCCTTCGCGGTCAGCCCGGCCCGACGGGCCAGCTGACCGACCGTGAGCAACTCCGGGCCGTCCACCATGCCCAGACCCTAGGACCTTCCCCCGGGGGAACCTCAAGCCGGCCGGAAGCAGGATCCGGCGCGCGCCGATTCGGGCAGACTGGCCGCCATGACGGGTGTGCAGGGCGGGCGGGCGCCGATCGTGACCAGGTTCGGCGCGGTGCCCACGGTGCCGGGGCCGCGGACGCCGGACGACGCCGGGCGCAGCGTGCTCGCCGAAGCCCGGCGGTGCGGGCTGCGCGCGGTCGACTGGCTGGACGGACTGACGGCCACCCGGCCCGACACCGAGGCGGGCAGCGCACTGCGCGCGCTCGCCGAGGCGGTGGCCGTGGTGCTGGTGGGCTTCGAGGAGGTCCTGCCCGGCCTGGACGGCGAACGGATGACGGCGCTCGGCCGCCTGCTCGACGTGCACACGAGCCCGGAGGGATCGCTGATCGCCCACCGCCGCGGCGGCCGGCTGACCCCCGAGGAGCTGACCGCGGTGGCCGCCCTGGTCGCCGTCGTCCGCGGAGCGGCCGGCTGCGCCCGCGACCGCCGGCCGCAGGACCTCCCGCCGGCCCTGGAACTGATCGACCACATCCTCACCTCGGCGGGCGCGCCCTGAGGACCGGTGCCCGGCCCTGTCGGTGCCCGGTGGCAGGATCCGGGTCGGTGGGCCGCCCGGGCGGGACCACCGACCCAGGACGTGAAGACGGGAGAGTGACGTGGACGTGCCGCGGATGTACCTCGGTGGCGGCGGAACGTGGCTGGAGATGGTCCACACCGAAGGGGAGGACTGGCGGGTCACCGCGAGCTGGTACTCGTCGCTCACCGCCGACTTCACCGCCTTCCTCACCGTGGAGGAGGTCGCGGAGTTCGCCGACGGGATGGTCGCGCGGCTGAGCGTCCCGACGGGCGCCCGGTTCTCGGCGCGGGTGACTCCCGGCCGCAACAATCCGCTGACGCTGACGGCCGAACCCGTCGGTGAACGGTTCGCCTTCTTCGCGTGGCTGACGCCCAACGGCGACGACGAGGTGTGCCACCTGCAGATGGAGATCAACCCCGCCGACGCCACCGAACTCGCCGACGGGTTCGCCGCGCTGCGCGCCGCCCTGGCGGTCTGACCGCGCACCCGGCCGGTCAGTCGACCCAGGTCACCACGGCGAGACCGCGGGCCGCCGCCTCGCGGTAGAAGGAGCGGAGCGCGTCGAGGTGGTGGGCCAGGTGGGCGGCGAGGTCGCCGTGGAACCTGCCGAAGCCGCAGGACTCGGCGGCCTCGTCCGGGTCGGACGGCAGCCGGGCGAGCATCGCGGCGGTGTCGACCGCGTCGAGCCGGCCGGCCACCTCGGCCACGGCGTCCGGGGTCAGCAGGGTCGGCGGGTCGCCGAAGCGGTCGTACACCTCGAGGTGGTCGAGGAAGGCGACGGCGGCCGCGTCGTCGCCGGAGATGCTGCGGTCGAGGAGGGCGACGGGCTCCGGCGCGGCCTCCACCGCGCGGAGGTGCCGCAGCAGGCCCCAGAGCGCCCAGTCCAGGTCGAGCAGGTCGCCGGCCGGCGGGTCCCACCGCGGATCGCCGTCGGGGGAGCCGGCCGCGGCCCGGCGGCACCGGTCGAGGTACGCGGGGCTCACCCTCGCCAGCTGCTGCGTCAACGCCATGGGCAGGATTCTGTCGATCCACGGCCGCGGAGGTCACCCGGTTTTCCGCCTGCGGGGCAGCCGGGACGGGCCGGATTTGCACGCGCCGAACGGCGCGAGCAGAGTCGGTGGCATGAGTTCGCCGGTGTACCGGGGCCCCGCGCTGCTGCTCGCCGACGACCGGGAGATCCCGGTCGAGGCCGAGCTGACCGGGAGCGTCCCGAGCATCGGCCTGCCGAGCTGGACGGGCACCCTCCAGGCGGGCGACGCGCGGCTGGCGAGCGGCGTGATCCGGCGGGGCCGGCTGCGCCTCCCCGGGGGGTGGGAGGGCGGATTCGCGGTGATGCGGAGGGTGCTCGGCGTCTCGATCGTGTGGGTGCGGGGGAACGACCAGGAGGCATCGCCCGCAGACTGGCCGGGGTGACCCGCGCGCGGCGGTGCCCGAAGAGCTCCGTGCGTGTCCGGACAGCCCGAAGGGGGCCCGGCGCGGTGCGCCGGGCCCCCTTGCGGGTGCCCCGGAGGTCCCTGTCCGGCCGCCGGGGCGGTGCGGGAACGGTCGTGCGGTGCCGGACGGGGCTGGTGCGGTGCCGAGGGGTCGGCTCAGTACCAGTGGTGGGTCTGCCAGAAGGACCAGGCGGCGTTCGGGCTGCCGTAGCGCGAGTTCATGTAGTCGTAGGCCCACTTGATCTGGGTCTTCGGGTTGGTCTTCCAGTCGGCGCCGGCGGAGGCCATCTTGGAGCCCGGCAGGGCCTGGCCCAGGCCGTAGGCGCCGGAGCTCGGGTTCGTCGCGTGGACGTTCCAGCTCGACTCGTGGCTGATGATCTGGTTGAACGAGGCCAGCTGGTTCGCGGGAACGACCTGCGCGGCGATGGCCTGCGGCGACTGGGTCGCGGCGGAGGCGGTGGAGGGCATCAGGCCGGCGCCCAGCGCGGTGACACCGGCGGCACCGGCGAGAAGAGCAGCAGAAGTGCGCATACGAAGCTTGAAAGCGGGCATGTAGAACAAGACCTCAATCGGGTTGGGCCGGTGTCCCGCCCGCTGACGTCCCCGGGCCGGACAGGGGCCACGGGGTCGAGGGCGGGACTCGGCGGAGAGCCGCACCCGGCGGGACAGGTGCCGGTGCGGCCTGACGACTCGCCCCAAGCTGCCAGACCGCCGGGGCCACCGCCAAGACCCCCCTGATACGACCTGCCGTCGTAGCAACGCCCCTCGGCGAGGACCGGGAATACACCCCCGGGCGGTACCCCGTGCCGTCCGCCGGGACCGGCCCGCCGGCCGGTCCACCGCCGGGCGGCCGGGCGGGCGGGCACCCCCGACGGGCGACGGCCGGAGCCGGGGCACCGGTCCGCGGCCGACTACGACGCACCGTCGTGGCGGCCCGGGGCGTGTGAGCACCCTCACCGGTCCGCGGGCCGCGGTTCGGCAGTCCGTCGAAGGCCCGCCACGCTCCGTTCCGTGAGCGCCGTCTCAACCCGGCCGCCACCACGGGCCCGGAGCACCGTGCACCGCTCCGGAGGGAACGCGCCATGGCCGACCGCGACGACGATCAGAGGGACGACGGGCAGAGGGGCGACGATCAGAGGGGCGACGGGCAGGGGGACGAGGCGCAGGGGCAGAGGGAGCAGGAGCGGTACGCCGCCGCGCTCGACGCGGCCGAGGAGCTGCTCGGGATGCGGCTGGAGCGGTTCCTGGTGCGCGGCGCCGGCGAGCCCGACAACGGCGCCGACTTCAAGCGGCTCGCGACGGTCCACACCTTCGGCGACTCCTGGCCGCGGACGGACGTCCTCGACACCCGTGCGCGAGCCCTCGTCTCCGTGACGATCGCCGCCGCGCTGGGCACGCTCGAACCGCTGCGCGGCCAGCTCCGCATCGCGCTCAACAACGGCGTCACCGCCGAGGAGATCGTCGAGGTCTTCATCCACCTGGAGGCCTACGCCGGCGCGGCCCGGGCGTTCGACGGCTACCGGATCGCCCTGCAGGTCTTCGCCGAGCGGGCCCAGACGGACGGCGGGTAGCGGCGGCCCGGGGTCAGTCCGGCGGACGGCTTCGGGCGTGGGCCTTCAGGTGTCGGCCTTCGGCTGCGGCGCCGCGGGCCGCGGGGTGCGCAGCTCGGCGTACACCGACCAGGCCACCGACACCGCCGGGACGGCGACCACGGCGCCGATCACCCCGGCCGCGATGCTGCCCGCCAGCACCGAGACGGCGACCACCACCGGGTGCAGGCTGACCGCCCAGCTCATCACCAGCGGGTGCAGCAGATGGCCCTCGATCTGGCCGATCACCACGATCAGCAGCAGCACCACGATCGCGATCACCGGGCCGCGGGCCGCCAGCGCCACCAGGGAGGCGACCAGCATGGCGATCGGCGAGCCGACCAGCGGGACGAAGGAGGCGAAGAACTCGAGCACCGTCAGCGGCAGGGCCAGCGGCACCCGCAGCAGGTAGAGGGCGATGCCGACCATCGCGGCGTTGCTGGCCGCGACGATGAAGATGCCGCGGGTGTAGCCCGCGAAGGTGCTCCAGGCGGCGCGGCCGCCCCGGTCGAGGTGGTCGCCGGCCGCGGCGGGCAGCAGGCCCGCGGTCCACCGCCACATCCGCTCGCCGGAGTGCAGGAAGAACACCGACATGAAGAGCGCGAGCGCCGCGCCGGTCGCCACCTCGACGACCCGCCCGGCGCCGCTGACGGCGGTGCTGATCAGGGTCGAGCGGTGCTCGGAGAGGAAGTCGGTGACCTTCTTCTGGAGATCGTCGAAGGTCTCGTGGGCGATGTGGAAGGGGGAGCCCTCGAGGGCCCTCTCCAGCCGGTCCAGGCCGCCCTGGAACTCGTTGGTCAGACTGGACAGGTCGTTCGCGACGGTCTCGCCGATCAGGGCCAGCAGCCCGGCCGGGACGAGCAGCGCCACCGCCAGCCCGGCCAGCACCGCGAGCGGGCGGGGGAGGACCCGGGCGCCCAGGTCGACCAGGGGCCGCACGACCGAGGTGATCACCAGCGCGAGGAACCCGGCCAGTGTGATCAGGTGGAACTTCCCCAGCACCGCCAGCACCAGGTACCCGGCCGCGGCGACGACCAGCAGCCGCCACGCGTAGTCGGAGAGGTGCCGCAGCCCGGGCGGCGCCCCGGTACCGTCCGCCGTGCGGCGGTCGGGCCGTCCGCCCCCGGGTCTCCTCACCGGCATGCCGCACCGCCGGTCGCTGCCCCCGCCGTTCCCGCCCGCCGGGTCGCCGTCCTGCGCGCCGCTGCCTGCCGGTTCGCCGTCCGTGGCGCCGGGGCCGGTCGGGCGGGGGAGCGGCGGATGGGCCCGGGAGGGCCGGGGTGCGAAAGCGACATGAACCCTGGATAGCGGGTGGAGCGCCGTCCGGGCTGTTCCCGCGCCGACGGGCGCCCGCCCTCCCGCCGATCCTTCACCCGCGGGGCGCCGCCCGCCGGTCCGGAGGTGAAGGACCGGCCCGCGGACCGGCTCGGGGACCGGTGCGGCTCAGGCCTTGGTGCGGACGCCGTCCAGGGCGATGCCGAGCACCCTGTCGCGCTGCTCCTCGTCGGGGAACGCCACCGAGGTGATGCCGGAGACCAGGCGCAGCAGGTCGTCGATGCTCATGTCCGTGCGCACCTCGCCGGCCTCCTGGGCCCGCAGCAGCAGGGGCGTGCCGGCGTCGTACATGGACTGGCGGCAGGCCAGGAAGACGTCGGTCTCCTCGCCCTCGAGTGCTTCGCGGATCGCGCGCTTGGTCATGGCGTAGTCGACGAAGCGGCGCAGCCAGGCGGCCAGGGCCTGCCACGGCGGTTCGCCGGAGACCTCGGCGGCGACCCGTCCGAGGTCGTCGACCTCGTTGGCGTACACCGCCTCGAAGAGGTGCCGGCGGGTGGGGAAGTTGCGGTAGAGGGTGCCGATGCCGACCCCGGCCCGGCGGGCGATGTCCTCCAGGGAGGCGTCGGCGCCGTGTTCGGCGAAGGCCTCGCGGGCGGCCACGAGCAGCGCGTCGAAGTTCCGCGCGGCGTCGGCCCGGCGCGGGCGCTGGGCGGCGAGGAACTCGCTCACCACGATCTGGTCCGGCACGGTGACCTCGTTTCGACGCCCGGATTGAACCGGAGGGGTACCTCCGCTAATGTGGAGGCATGCCTCGACTTTAGCACCGGGGCCTCCGCTTCGGCCTGCCGTCAACGGCCGGCCGTCCCCGTCCCGTGTCCTGTCGGCCGCCCGCACGCCGCCGTACGGCACGTCCGTACCGCATATCCGCACTTGCACGTCCGTACTTGCACGTCCGTTCCCGCGGCCGTACCCACAGCCGTTCCCGTGGTCGTCGCACCGCAGTACCCCGCGCCACGACGTCCGAGTCCCCGAGTCCCGAGAAGGTTCGATGAACCGCCAGTCCCATCGCCTCACCTTCGGCGTCCTCGCCACCGGTGCCGGTGTGTTCGCGCTGCTCCAGTCGCTGATCACGCCCGCGCTGCCGATCGTCCAGTCCGCGATGCACACCTCGCAGTCCACGGTCACCTGGGTGATGACCGCCTACCTGCTCTCCGCCTCCGTCTTCACGCCGATCCTCGGCCGGGTCGGCGACATGGTCGGCAAGAAGCGCACGCTGGTCGCGGCCCTCGTCGCCCTGCTGATCGGCTGCCTGGTCGCCGCCCTCGCCCCGAACATCACCGTGCTGATCGTCGCCCGCGTGCTCCAGGGCATCGCCGGTGCGCTCTTCCCGCTCTCCTTCGGCATCATCCGCGACGAGTTCCCGGCCGGCCGGGTGCCCGCCGGCATCAGCAACCTGTCCGCCGTGATCGCGGTCGGCAGCGGCCTCGGCATGGTCCTGGCCGGCCCGATCGTCGGCGCCCTGGACTACCGCTGGCTGTTCTGGTTCCCCGTCATCGTCGTCGCCGCCACGGCCCTGCTCGCCCACCGCTACGTCCCCGAGTCGCCGCACCGCAGCGAAGGCAGCGTCAACTGGCTGTCCTCGGTGCTGCTCTCCGGCTGGCTGGTCGCCCTGCTGCTCCCCGTCAGCCAGGCGGCGAAGTGGGGCTGGGGCTCCACCCCGGTGATCGGCCTGCTCGTCGCCGCCGCCGTCCTCTTCGCGCTCTGGGCCGTCGGCGAGACCCGCTCCCGGAACCCGCTGATCGACATGCGCGTGATGCGGCTGCCCGCCGTCCGGACCACCAACGCCGCGGCGCTGCTCTTCAGCGGCGGCATGTACGCGGTGTGGGCCTTCCTCCCCGGCTTCGTCCAGACCCCGGCCTCCGC
This sequence comes from Kitasatospora arboriphila, assembly GCF_039528095.1. NCBI lineage: Bacteria > Bacillati > Actinomycetota > Actinomycetes > Kitasatosporales > Streptomycetaceae > Kitasatospora > Kitasatospora arboriphila. Next base: position 69,705 of record NZ_BAAALD010000032.1, on the reverse strand, counting down.
CGGCTACGGATTCGGCTCCAGCGTCACCGGCGCCGGGCTGCTGATGCTGCCGATGCTGGTCGCGATGTTCGTCTCCGGACTCCTCAGCGGCCGGCTGGCCGGACGCTTCCCGGCCAAGGCGCAGCTCGTCACCGGGGCCCTGCTCGGTGCCGCCGCCTGTGCGCTGCTCGCCGTCCGGCACCAGGCGCCCTCGGACGTCGCCCTCGCCGCGGGAGTCTTCGGACTCGGCATCGGCCTGGCCTTCGCCTCGATGAGCAACCTGGTCGTGCAGAGCGTGCCGCCCGAGCAGACCGGCGCGGCGACCGGCATGAACGCCAACATCCGCACCATCGGCGGCTCGATGGGCGCGGCCCTGATGACCGGACTGGTGACCGGCCACCTGCAGGCGAGCGGCCGCCCCTACGAGGCCGACTACACCCACGGGTTCACCCTGCTGGCGGTGTTCTGCCTGGCGGCCGCGGTCGCGGCGCTCGCGGTGCCGACCCGGCGCAGCGCGCCGTACCCGGCGCCGGTCGCCGCCTCCGTGCCGGAGCGGGAGTCGATCGGCAGCTGACCGGCCGGACGTCCACGGCGACGGGTGCGCGGCGGTCCCGGGGCGGTGCGCCCGGGCCCGCCGCGCACCTGTCGGCACGGCCGCATCCTGCCTGCGCCGTGCCGCGGGGCGGCCATGACATCTGTCACGTCCCCTTGCTGACACACCGTCGCTACCCGCGGGCGGGCCGCCCTGGGAGAGTGGTGATCATCGCGGGGGCGAACGGCCCCGGCGGGGGACGACACCACGGGGGACGCCATGCAGAGCACCGCCACCGACACCACCACAACGACCGGCACCGCTGCCGGCGCCGGTGCGGCCGCCGAGGTGCTGCCCACGGTCGGCGAGATGCGGCTGCCCGCCTGGTTCTTCGGGTTCGAGGGCGTCCTCGCCGGCGCCTTCGACCTGCTGCGGGCCTTCCCGTCCGCCTGGCCCGCCCTGGTCGTCCTCGCGGCGGTCAACATCACCGTCTCGCTCACCCTGCTGCGCCGGCGGCTGAAGCTCGCCAAGCTGCTCTGGCGCGGCAAGGGCACCCGCAAGGTGGCGTTCGCGCTGGTGGGCCTGCGGATCGGCACCCACGTCCTGCTGGGCGTCCTCGGCCTCGCCCTGACCTCCGCGCTCGGCCACGTCCTGATGGCCCTGGTGATGGCGGGCATCACCGTCGGCCTGCTGGCCTACGTCCAGCGGACCGCGCTGACCGCCCTGGTCGCCGCCGGCAAGGTCACCGCCTGAGTCCGGGCCGCAGCCCCGTCGACCCCGCCGCCCCGCCGACCCCGGCACCCGAATCAAGCAACCAATGGTTGCGTATTCGCCGGGGTCGTCGTAGGGTTATCTGCAACCAAAGGTTGCGAATGGAAGGAGCGGCGGCATGGAGGAGTACGGCAGCATCGAGCGGGAGATCCAGGTGGACGCCCCGCCCGAGGTGGTCTACGAGGTCATCAGCACCCCGGAGCACCTGCGGGAGTGGTGGCCCGACGAGGCCGAGCTGAAGCCGGTGCCCGGCGGGACCGGCGTCATCACCTTCGGGGACGGCTCCTCGCCGGACGCCAAGGTCGAGCAGCTCACCGTGGTGGAGGCCGACCCGCCCCGCCGGTTCTCCTTCCGCTGGGTGTACGACGGCCCCGAGGCCCCCGCGCCCGGCAACTCCCTGCTGGTCACCTTCGACCTGGTGCCCGCCGGCGCGGGCACGCTGCTGCGCTTCAGCGAGTCCGGGTTCCGGGAGCGGGGCTGGGAGGCCGCCGTGCTGGAGGAGGCCTACCGCGACCACGACAGCGGCTGGAACCACTTCCTGCCCCGTCTGGTCGGCTACCTCGACCGGCTGGTGGCCGCGCCGTGAACGCCGTCATCGACGACGAGCTCTGGTCGGCGGTCGGCGACCCGATACGCCGGCGCATGCTCGACCTGCTGCTCACCGAGGGCGGCGGAACGGCGACCACGCTGAGCGGCCGGCTGCCCGTCACCCGGCAGGCCGTCGCCAAGCACCTCGGCGTGCTCGACCGGGTCGGCCTGGTCCACGCCACCCCGTCCGGCCGGGAGCGCCGCTACGAGGTGGACGAGGCCCAACTCGCCCGCGCCGTCGCCCAGCTGTCCTCCGTCGGGGCCGCCTGGGACGCCCGGCTCAGCCGGATCAAGCGGATCGCCGAAGCCATCCACCGCAGCCAGGAGGGCTGAGCCCCTCACCCACGAGGCGCCGCCCGTCCGCGGCGGCGCGGTCCGATCGCGCCCGAACACCGGGCGCCCACACCGAAACGAGGTGCCGACATGTTCGACATCCTGCACAGGATCGGCGTCACGTCGTCCCCCGAGGCCGTCTACGACGCCCTCACCACGATCGACGGGCTGGCGGGCTGGTGGACGGAGGACACCACCGGCGACAGCGAGGTCGGCGGCGTGGCCCGGTTCCGCTTCCTGCCCGGCGGATTCGACATGAAGGTCCTGGAGACGAAGCCCGCCGAGCGGGTGCTCTGGGAGGTCGTCGACGGCCCCGAGGAGTGGATCGGCACCCAGGTCCGCTTCGAGCTCAAGCAGGAGGACGACTGCACCATCGTCCTGTTCCGGCACCTGGGCTGGCGGGAGCCGGTCGAGTTCATGTACCACTGCAGCACCAAGTGGGCGAGCTACCTGCTGAGCCTCAAGAAGTACGTCGAGACCGGCACGGGCGACCCCGCCCCGCGCGACGTCCAGATCAGCAACTGGCACTGAGCGGCACCGCGGCCGCCCGCCGGACCTGCTGACCGGGCGGGCGGCCCGTCGCGGGTGTCAGGCCGTCCACGTCCTGAGCCGTGCGGCCACCTCGCGCACGGGCAGCCCCTCCCGGGCCGCCCGTGCGAGCGGGAGCACCGTGTCGAGCCCGGGCTTCACCGGCAGGTTGCACGCGCAGAGGTAGGCCGCGGTGACGGCGGCCGCGTACAGCAGGTTGCGCACCTCCAGGCAGGGGTTGCGCGCGAGCTCGCACAGCAGCGCGGCCGCCTTGTGGTGCGGCTCCGGGTAGACCTCGCGGGAGAGGACCTCGGCGCGGTGCCGCGCCTCCGCGGCGATCGGCACGCCGTAGTCCACGATCTGCGGGTCGCCGGGGATCTCCTGCGCCAGCGCGAGGATCCAGGCGAGGTCGACCCTGAGGTTCACGCGGCGTACCCCGGTGCGTCGTGCGGGCCGTGGGCCTCGTGCGTGCCGTGCGAGCCGTGTGCGGCACCGTGGGCGGGCTCGCCGGGGTAGCGGTCCTCGCCGAACTCCTCCTCGAAGGCGTCGGCGTACGCGGCCAGGAACGCCTGGGCGCCGGACAGGAACGCCGCCCGGGACTCGTTGACGTCCTGCTCGATCAGGTCGGCGACGTAGCCCTGCAGGCTCAGGCCCCGGCGCTTGGCCCGCTCCTCGGCCGCCGCCCGGATCCCGTCGTCCAGTCGGATGTTGGTCTGCTTCACCATGCCCGACAGCATAGCTAGCACCCGGTATCGGTGGCTAGCATCCGGGGGCGCGCGGCCGCCGGTTCACCCGGACGCGCCGCGCCGGGATGCCGCGCGGGCCGCCGCCGGGCCGGTTCCCTGGAGGGGACGGCCAGGAGGAGGACACGGGTGCTGCTGGAGAACAGGAACGCCGTGATCTACGGCGGCGGCGGTGCGATCGGCGGCGCCGTGGCGCGGGCGTTCGCCGAGGAGGGCGCCCGGGTCCACCTGGCCGGCCGGACGCAGGCCCGGCTGGACCGGGTGGCCGAGGAGATCCGCGCGGCCGGCGGCGCGGCCGAGACGGCGGTCGTGGACGCGCTCGACGAGACCGCCGTCGACCGGCACGCCGACGCGGTCGCCGAACGGTTCGGCGGGATCGACATCTCCTTCGACCTGATCTCCTACGGCGACGTGCACGGCACCCCGCTGGCCGGCATGTCGCTGGAGGACTTCGAACGGCCGGTGGTGAACGCCGTCCGGTCGATGTTCCTCACCGCACGGGCCGCCGCCCGGCACATGATCCCGCAGCGGTCCGGGGTGATCCTCAACCTCGGCGGCGACGGCGGCCACGACCCGATCCGCGACTACTTCATCGGCGGCTTCCAGGTGGCCCTGGAGGCGACCGGCACCCTGCGCCGCCAGCTCGCCGCCGAACTCGGCCCGCACGGCATCCGCGTGGTGACCCTGCACACCGGCGGCATCCCCGAGACCGTCCCGGCCTCCGATCCGGCCCGCGACGCGATCACCGAGATGATCGTCGGCAGGACCATGCTCGGCCGCGCCGCGAACCTCGCGGACGTCGGCCGGGTCGCCGCCTTCCTCGCCTCGGACGGAGCCGCCAGCATCACCGCGGCCTCGGTCAACATCACCTGCGGCGCGGTGGCGGACTGACGCCCCCTCGGCCCCGCGAAGTTTTACCGAACGGTCGACCAACGGCCCCGCCCGTCCGGATAGGTTCCAGGCAACCCCGAAAACCGCATCGGACGCCCCGCACGGGGGCGTGCCGCCGAGGAGGCCTGCCGTGACCGCGATCGACCCGACCCCCGACCACCCGAGCCCCGACCACCCGATGCCCGACCACCCGATGCCCGTCGCCCCGGTGGCTGTCGCCCCGACGCCCGTCGACCTGGCCGCGGCGGCCGCCGCGCTGCCCGACGCCTGGAGCTCCCGTCTGCTCGGGCACGTGGGCAGCGCCGCCGTGAAGGTCCTCCGGATGGACGGGCAGCCGCTCGCCATCGAACACCACCCCACCGCCGAAGCCCTGCTGGTCCTCGACGGCCGGCTCGAACTCGTCGTGGACGGCGCCGAAACCACCGTCGGCCCGGGCGGCCTGGCCTGGGTCCCCGCCGGAGCGCGGCACGCCGTCCGCCCCGGCAGCCACGGCACACTGGTCATCGTCGAGGTGCCCGAGGGATGACCCCCGGTCACCGACCCGCCGAACGAAGGGACGCCATGCCGACGGCGCAGCAATGGATCGACTCACTCGGTCTGGAACCGCACGTGGAGGGCGGCTACTTCCGGCGCACCTACCAGGCCGACCACCGGCCCACGGTGCGGACCCCGGCCGGCGAACGGTTCGCCGTGACCGCCATCCACTACCTGCTGACGCACTGGTCGCCGATCGGGCACTGGCACCTCAACCGTTCCGACATCCTGCACTTCCACCACCACGGCGACCCGATCACCTACCACCTGCTCCACCCCGACGGCCGCTACGAGAGCGCCGTCCTCGGCCAGGACCCGGGCCGCGGCCACCTCCTCACGCTCGCCGTCCCGGGCGGCGTCTGGAAGGCCTCCCACCTCACGGCCGGCGACCACGGCCTGATCAGCGAGGCCGTGGTGCCCGGCTTCGACTACGCCGACATGACCCTCGGCCGGGTCGAGGACCTACTGCGCCGCTTCCCCGACCACGAGGAACTCGTCCGCCGCTACTGCCACCCGGCCTGACCGAAGAGGACCCCAGGGGCGCAGGAAGCCGTACCGAACTCTCGATCGGGCGGTCACCCCAGGTGCCCCACGCGCCCCTGAGCGGTGGACCCGCACGCCCTTGGCTACCGGACCCGCGGGCGCAGGGCCAGGGCGATCGGGGTGCCGAGGGCGCAGGCCAGTGCGCAGACCGTCCAGACCGCCGTGTACGCGCCCTCCCGCGGGACGCCCTGCCGCAGCAGCAGGGCGTCCAGCACGGCGGCCGCCCCCGCGCCCGCGGCGGCGCCCGCCAGCGACTTGAGGGTGTTGTAGACACCGGTGCCGATCCCCGTCTGGTCGCGGGGGAGACGCCGCATCAGCAGACCCGGCAGCAGGCTCAGACCCAGCCCGGCGCCGAACCCGCAGACCGCACCGGGAACGGCGAACTGCCAGAAAGCGTGGTGCCCCGCCGCGATCGCCGCATAGCCGGCGGCGCACAGCCCGAAGCCCACCGCGAGGACGCCCGCTGCGCCGTACCGGCGGGCCAGCCGGTCGGCGACGACCGCACCGGCCATCGCGGCCACGGTCTGCGGCAGGTACAGCAGACCCAGCTGCAGCGGCACCGCGCCGAGGCCGTAGCCGGTCTCCGTCGGGTCCGCCGCCTCGAAGGCCAGGGTCGGGCCCTGCGCGCCGTACAGGGCGCAGCCCAGCAGGAAGCTGAGCGCGAAGACCGGCGCCGTGGCGCGCCGGGCCAGCAACCGGACGTCCACCATCGGCCGGTCGGTGCGCAGTTCGTGCCGGACGAACAGCGCCAGCAGCACCGGCCCGAGCACCAGCAGCAGCACGGCCGCGGCGCCCGGCAGCACGGCACTGCCGCCGAGGCCGGCCAGCAGCAGGGTCAGACCGAGGGAGAGCAGCGCCGCGCCGGGCCAGTCGATCCGGCCCTGCGCCCGGGTCCGCGAGTCCGGGACGAGCCACCACACCACCGGCAGTGCGAGCAGCGGCAGCACCGCGAGCGCCCACAGCAGCGGACGGGTGGCGTCGTCGCTCGTGCCGAGGCCGCCGACGGCGAGCGCGCCGAGGGTCGAGCCGACGGTGAGCGAGCCGACCAGCGGGCCGACCGCCCGGCCGCCGCGCTCCTCGCCGAGGCCGTCGCGCAGGATCGCGAACTCCAGCGGCAGCCAGCAGGCCAGGAACCCGGACAGGGCACGCCCGAGGAGCAGCAGCGGCAGGTCCGGGGCGAGCGCCGTGCACGCGGCGCCGAGCAGGGTCAGCAGCACGGTGACGCGCAGCAGCAGCCGGTGGCCGTGCAGGTCGCCCAGCCGGGAGGTGAGCGGCACCGCGACGCCGGACACCAGGAACTCGACGCCGAGCGCGAGGCTCAGGTCACCGGCGTCGAGGTGCAGCTGCTCACCGAGACGCGGCAGCAGGATCGGGAAGCCGCCCTGCAGGACGCCGCTGGCGAACTCCACCAGGACGAGCAGCGGGACGGTCGCCCGGACGGCCGTCCGGACGGGGGTGACCGCAAGGGGGACGGTCTCGGTCATGGGCACATCCGTGGGGGCCGGAGGGGCGGTGGGGGTGGCCGTAAGGATGGCTAACCTGGGGGTCCACGAGCCCGAGCCGCACGATTTCGCACCTGCGGCCCTCCCCGCGCAAGGATCGGCCATGATCGACGAGCTGGACCTGGCCCTGGTGGACGCGCTGCGGGTGGACCCGCGGGCCCCCTGGTCCCGGCTGGCGGGACCGCTCGGCGTCGACCCGGCGACCCTCTCCCGCCGCTGGGCCAAGCTGGAGGCGGACGGCGACGCCTGGGTCACCTGCTACCCGTCGGCGGACCGGATCGGCCGCGGCCTCACCGCCCTGGTCGAGGTCGAGTGCTCCTCCGGCCGGGTCGCCGAGGTCGCCCACGCCCTGTCCGGGCACCCGCAGATCGCCTCGATCGAGGTCGTCACCGGCAGCGCCGACCTGCTGCTCACCGTCGGCGCCGCCGACCCGGCCGCCCTCGCCGGGCACCTGCTGGAACAGCTCTGCGCCGTGCCCGGGATCGGGCGCACCCGGACGTCCCTCGTCGAACGGACCGTCCGCGAGGGCAGCCGGTGGAGCGGCGGCGCCCTCGACGCCGAACAGCGCCGCGCGATCGCCGAACCGCCCGGCGAGCTCCGCAGCCCCCGCGGCGGCCGGCAGATCGAGGAGGACCTCGCCCTGATGCAGGCCCTCGGCGGCGACGGGCGCATGCCGTACGCCGAACTCGCCGAACGGACCGGCCTGCCCGCCACCACCGTCCGCCGCCGGCTCGCCGAACTCCGCGACTCCGGACGGCTGGTGCTGCGCTGCGACGCCTCCCCGAGGGTCACCGGCAACCCGCTCGCCGTGCTGCTCTGGCTGGAGGTGCCGCCCGCCCGGCTGGAGGAGGCCGCCGGCTGGCTGGCCGGCCTGCCGCAGGCCCGGATGTGCGCGGTGACCGTCGGCCGGGCCAACCTCGCGCTCTACCTGATGGTCCGCCGGCTTCCGGAACTGCGGCGGCTGGAGGAGGAACTCGCCCGGCGCTTCGACCGGCTGCGGGTCCGCGACCGGCTGGTGACCCTGCGCACCGTCAAACTCGTCGGCCGGCTGCTCACCCCGGACGGCCGGGCGCACGGCTACGTCCCCATCGACCCGTGGCCCGCCGGCCCGCCCGCGGAGTGATCCCGGGCGGCCCGACGGGCCACGGCACGCGCCGAGCAGCCGCGGTCAGCCGCGCTCCAGCCGGCCGAGCACCAGCGCCGCCAGCAGGGCCGCCGCGTCCGGCAGCACCGCGTCGTCGAACTCGGCCTGCGCCGAGTGGTTGTACGCCGCCGTGAACGGGTCGCGCCCGGGCGGGCAGGCACCGAGCATCAGGTACGCCCCCGGCACCAGCTGCGCCAGCACACCGAAGTCCTCCGAGCCCGCCACCGGACGCGGCATCTCCACGTACCGGTCGTCACCGAGCAACCGCCGGGCGGTGTCCGCGGCGAAGGCCGCCTCCGCGGCGTCGTTCACCGTCACCGGATAGCCCGGCTCGACGACCGCCGTCACCTCCATGCCGTGCGCCTCGCCGACACCCCGCACCACCCGCACCGCCTCCTCGACCACCCGCTCGCGCGCCTCCGGCGAGAAGGAACGGACCGTCGCCGCGAACACCGCCTCGTCCGGGATCACGTTCTCCACCGTCCCCGCGTGGAAGGTGCCCACCGTCACCACCACCGGGTCGAACGCGTCGAACCGCCGGGTCACCATCGTCTGCAGCGCGAGCACCGCCTCGCAGGCCGCCGGGACGGGGTCCAGCGCCAGGTGCGGACTCGACCCGTGACCGCCGCGGCCCCGCACCGTCACCCGGAGCGTGTCCGAGGCCGCCATGATCGGCCCCGGCCGGCTCGCCACCCAGCCGCCCGGCAGCAGCGCCGCACCCACGTGCAGCGCGTACGCCGCCACCACCCGCTCCCCGGCCGCGTCCAGCACCCCCTCGTCGACCATCAGCGCGGCCCCGCCCCCGCCCTCCTCGCCCGGCTGGAACATGAACACCACGCTGCCCGCCAACTCCTCCCGCCGCTCGGCCAGCAGCCGGGCCGCGCCCACCAGCGCGGCGGTGTGCAGGTCGTGGCCGCAGGCGTGCATCACCCCCGGCACCTGCGAGGCGTACGGCAGTTCGGCCGCCTCCTGCACCGGCAGGGCGTCCAGATCGGCACGCAGCAGCACCGCCGGGCCCGGACGGCCGCCGCGCAGCACCGCCGTCACCGAACTCAGCTTCTCACCGAGGGTCACCTCCAGCGGCAGCCCCTCCAGGGCGGCCAGCACCCGCGCCCGGGTCAGCGGCAGATCGAGCCCGATCTCGGGCTCGCGGTGCAGCGCCCGCCGCAGCTCCACCAGACCGGGCCGCAGCCCTTCGGCCGACTCGCGCAGCGCGGACGGATGAACGGGAGCCGACATGGCCACTCCTCCGGGGTAGACGGTCCCCGAATGGTCCCCCCGCGGGACGCCCCGCCCACCGGAACCGCACGGAACCTGCGCCCGCCACCACCCGCACGCACGATTCCGCCGACCACCCTCCGGCACGGACGGTCCGTGGCGCATGACAGCATGCCGGGATGACCACGAGCGAACCGCGGACCACGGCCGAGGCGGTGGAGGAACTGCGTACCGTCGCCCACCGGTGGGCCGACGGCCGCCGCGGCAGCACGGCGCAGCTGATCCGCGCGGCCGACCGCGCCCTGTGGGCCGGGGTGGACGCCCCCTCACTCGCACCGCTCGCCGAACTGCTCACCGTCGAACGCGACCTCGCCGCGGAGCTGTTCGGCCGGGTCACCGACGAACTCGGCTTCGGCCTGCCGCCCGCCGACGGCGGACCCGGCGGCCTGCTGCTCGCCCGCTGGTGGGCCGCCGAGATCGCCGCCGGCCGCCTCGACCCCGCCGAGGGCGCCGCCCTGATCATCGACGACATCGTCGAAGTCCACGGCGCCCACGAGGAACTGACCCCCATGCTGGACGCGGTTCGGGCCCTCTGGAGCCCCCGCCCGCCAGGCCCCTCCACCGCCGAGACCCACGCCCGCCTCACCCGGGCCGCCCGCGAACTCCTCACCCGCATCCCGGACCCGAGGGGAGCCGCCGAGTGAGCCGTCAGATACCTCCGCACGTTCCCGGACCGGCCGCCCGTACGGCCGAGACGACGCCGACGGATCCCTCCCGTGCCGTGCCGCGCTGCGAGGTCTGCGGGTCCGGGCCAGCTGCCGAGGCGACCTTCCGCGGGCACCAGGCCTTCTTCCTGCTGATGCGCTTCCCCAAGGCCGAGGGCCCGTTCTGCCGCAACTGCGGGACGGCGGTGCACCGGAGCCTGACCGCGCGCACGCTCTGGCAGGGCTGGACGGGCATCTTCTCACTGGCCGTCAACCCGGTGGTGCTGCTCATCAACCTGCTGAACCTGCGGCGGATCCGCCGACTGCCGGTCCCGGTCCCCGTCCCGGGGACGAGCCGTGCACCACTGAGCCCCGGCCGGCCGCTGCTCCTGCGCGTCGAGCTCCTCGGGCTCCTGATCCCGGCCCTGATCGTCGGCGCCTTCGCCTGGGACGCCACCACCAGCACGGACTACGCGGCCGTCGGTGACTGCATCCACCGTGACGCGGAGTCGGCCCTGCCCGGGGCCGCGGTCGTCGACTGCACCGACCGTGAGGCGGACTTCCGGGTCGTCGCCCGCTTCGACGCGGTCGATCCGGGCGTCTGCGCCGCCGTGCGCGGTTCGGAGGCCTCGCTCGTGCTGCGGCGCGGCCGTACCGACTACACCCTCTGCCTCGGCCGGCCCTGAGTCGCGGGCCGTGGGGCGTGGTCAGCCGCGGGTGAGGCGGCGGCGCAGGCCGAAGGCGACGGCGCCGGCGGCGAGCACCGCGGGGCCCGCCAGGAGCGAGGGGGGCGGGAGGGGGAAGGGCGCTCCTCGTGCTCGGTGGTCGCCTCGAGGGCGGCGAGCCCCGCGGCGCCCTGCAGGACCGAGGCGGCCGGCAGGGCGAAGGCCAGGACCAGGCAGCCGGCGGCGCCGACCAGCGGGACGGCGCGCGGCGGGCGGCCCTCGGCCGGGGCGAGGGTGAGTGCGGAGGCGTTGGCGATGGCGTAGTAGACGAGCACGCCGAAGGAGGAGAAGCCGATCGCGCCGCGGACGTCCGCCGTGGCGGCGAGGACGGCGACCACCGTGCCCACGGCGAGTTCGGCGCGGTGCGGGACGTGGAAGCGCGGGTGGACGGCGGCCAGTGCGTGCGGCAGGTGCCGGTCGCGGGCCATCGCGAGGGTGGTGCGGGAGACGCCGAGGATCAGGGCCAGCAGGGAGCCGAGCGCGGCGACGGCCGCACCCGCCCGGACGACCGGGACGAGTCCGGGGGCGCCCGCCGCCCGGACGGCGTCCGCGAGCGGGGCGGTGGTGGCGGCGAGAGCGTCCGGGCCGAGCGCCGCCAGGGCGGCCAGGGCGACCAGGGTGTAGACGACGAGCGTGACCGCCAGGGCGAGGGTGACGGCCCGGGGGATGGTCCGGGCGGGGTCGCGCACCTCCTCGCCGAGGGTGGCGATCCGCGCGTAGCCGGCGAAGGCGAAGAACAGCAGGCCCGCCGCCTGCAGCACGCCGTGCGGCCCGGCGTCCGCGCCGACCGCCCAGTGGGCGGGACCGGCGGTGCCGCCGGACAGGCAGGCCGTCACCACCGCGGCCAGCACCGCCAGCACGACGGCGACGATCGCCCGGGTCAGCCGGGCGGCCTTCTGCACCCCGACGTAGTTCACCGCGGTCAGCGCCACCACGGCCGCCACCGCCACGGCGTGCGCCTGCGCGGGCCACAGGTAGGCACCCGCCGTCAGCGCCATCGCCGCGCAGGACGCGGTCTTGCCGACCACGAACGCCCAGCCGGCCAGGTACCCCCAGAACGGCCCGAGCCGCTCGCGGCCGTACACGTAGGTGCCGCCCGAGGCCGGGTAACGGGCGGCCAGGCGGGCGGAGGAGGTGGCGTTGCAGTACGCCACCGCCCCGGCGAGGGCGAGGCCGGGCAGCAGCCAGGGGCCGGTGGGCGCGGCCGCCGCGGCGGGCGCGGCGGAGACCGGCCTCGGCCGCCCGGGCGAGCGCGGCGAAGACGCCGGCGCCGATCATCGACCCGAGGCCGATCACCACGGCGTCGAACAGGCCCAGGTGCCGTTGGAGCCCGGCCGGCCCGGCCGGTGCGGTCGACATGCTCATCGTTCTCTCCCCCGGGGACTGGTCGGACCGCGCCGCACAATAGACGACCCCGGTGTACGGCTGCCGAACGGGCCCGCCCCGGGGCCGTGCGAACCCTTCTCAGACGCCGGCGGCGACGAGCACCGCGTCGGTGCCGAAGCCGAGCAGCAGCCCGAGCAGGATCATCCAGGCGGTCAGCTCCTTCGTACCGGCCCGCCGGGCGACGGCCAGCAGCTCGATCACCACGTAGAGGATCGAGCCGGCGGCCAGGCCGAGGAAGGCGACGCCGACCGTCTCGTCGACCACCCGTTGGCCGATCAGGGTGCCGACGAAGGTCGGACCGCCGCCGATCACCCCGAGCACCGCCAGGCTGCCCCAGGACGGCCGTTCGCCCGCGGCCGCCAGCGGCGCGACGATCCCGAACCCCTCCGTCGCGTTGTGCAGGCCGAAGCCGATCACCAGCAGGACGGCGAGCGAGATGTCGCCCTGCGCGGCCGAGTTGCCGATGGCGAGGCCCTCCGCGAAGTTGTGCAGGCCGATCCCGGTGGCGATCATCAGGGCGAGGCCGGCGGCGTGCGAGCGGGCGCCGACGGCCGGTTCGGTGGCCGCCGCGGCACCGGGGCCGGGGGAGCGGGGCGGGGCCGCCGCGTTCCGGCGGGCCGCCCACCGTTCGTAGCGGACGAGCCCCAGCAGGCCGACCGCCAGCCCCGCGGCCAGCACCAGGCCGTTCTGTGCCGCCGTCCCCCAGTGGTGCGCGGACAGCGCCTCGTCGGTGGGCTCCCAGGCCGCGCCGAGGATGTCCCAGAGCAGGAACAGGAGGACACCGATCGCGACGGCGTTCAGCGCGGCGCGCAGACGTGGCGCGGGCCGGCGCAGGCGGGCCACCGGCAGTCCCAGGAAGACGGTGACACCCGCGACGGCGCCGAGCAGGGCGATCTGCGGACCGGACATCGGACACCCTCCGGGAGGACGCGGCGGCGGACGGCCCCGGGCCGACTGCGGTTAGCCTCACCTAAGGGGCGCCGTCTCCAGCCTGCCGTCCGCCGCGCCGGGCCGCGCCGCCGGGGGGGGGGGGGGCGGGGCGGGGGGGGGGGGGGGGGGGCGCAGGCGCAGCCCGCGGCGGCGGTGTCGGCGGCCGCATCGAAGGTCGTGCCGCAACAGGCGTCCGGGCCGTCGGCACCCTTGGTGAGCGTGTCGGCGTAGGCCTTCACGACGTACACCTCCCAGGGCTCATGGCCCGTGCCGGCCGCCCGCACCTCGCCCTGCTGGGGGCGCTGCTCGCCTCCACCGACGCGGCCGGCATCCGGACGGTGCAGTCCGGCGTCTTCCCGGAGAGCACCGCCGGCCTCGCCCTGCACGCCAGGGCCGGCTTCCGGGTCGTCGGCACCCGCGAGGGGGGCGGGCGGCCGTCGGGACGGCCGAGGCGCGACGTCGTCCTGCTGGAGCGCCGCAGCCCGGTCGTCGACTGGCCGCGGCCCCCGCGGCCGCCCCGGGGCGGGTGTCCCGCACGGGCCCGATACACTGGAGGTGCGAAGGGGAGTAGTCCCGAAACACCGGTACGTCGACACACTGGACGCCCGCACACCAGCGGACGGCCCGGCCGCCGGGCCGCAGCACCTCGGGGTGGTGCGGTGGACGAGACCTTCGGCAAGGCATGACCGGCGCCCGCACCCGCGGGGGTCGATTCGTCGTGCCGGGCCGAGGCGTCCTCCCGGACCACCCACGACGGGTGTTCGCACCGACACTCCGGCCCGGCCCCAGTAGAGAGCCTCCGGATGTCCCTCGACCCCCTGGCGATCCTCACCGCCTTCGGTCTGATCTTCCTCGCCGAACTCCCCGACAAGACGATGTTCGCGTCCCTCGCCATGGGCACGCGGATGCGCCCGCTCTACGTCTGGATCGGCGCCTCCAGCGCCTTCATCGTCCACGTCGCCATCGCCGTGGGCGCCGGAAGCCTGATCGGCCTGCTGCCGAACGTCGCCGTGAAGCTGGTCTCGGCCGCCCTGTTCGCCTTCGGCGCCTTCGTGCTGCTGCGCAGCGGCGGAGACGAGGACGGCGCGGACGAGGCCGGCCGGACGGTCACCGGGTTCTGGCCGGTGTGGACGGCGGCGTTCATGGCCGTGTTCATCGGCGAGTGGGGCGACCTGACCCAGATCACCACCGCGAACCTCGCCGCGACCAACGGCGTGCTCTCCACCGCGATCGGCTCGGCCGCGGCACTGATGAGCGTCTCCGCCCTCGCCCTGGTGGTCGGCCGCTTCATCGCCAAGCGGGTGCCGCTGCGGATGGTCCAGCGCGTCGGCGGTGTCTGCATGGGCCTGCTCGCCGTCTGGTCCGTGGTCGAGGCCTTCGCCGGCTGACGTCCGCGGACGCCCGCATCCTCCGACTGCCGCCCCCCCCCCCCCCCCCCCCGGGGGGGGCCCTGCCGGCGGCGGCAGTCGTCTGCGGACCTGCGATCGGTACGGCTAACGCACCACCGGGCCGCCGCGGGCGGTCAGGACGACGGCGGGGCCCTCGGCGACCGCGAGGAGGCCGCCGCCGAGCGCCAGCACCGGGTAGCCGGCGAGGTCGACGACGGCGCCCGAGGCCAGGCCGCCCGCGGCGCCGGAGACGGCGATGGCGACGTCGACCATGCCCTGGGTCCGGGCCCGGGTCGCCAGCGGCACCGCGTCGGTGATGATCGCGGTACCGGCGACCAGCCCGAAGTTCCAGCCCAGACCGAGCAGGGCCAGCGCCAGCGCCAGCAGCGGGACGGACCCGCCGGGTGCGAGCGCGGCCAGTACGCCCGCCGCGAGCAGGGTCAGACCGGAGGCCGTCGCCAGTGCCGTCCGCCCGTAGCGGTCGACCAGCCGGCCGGTCAGCGGCGACGGCAGGTACATCGCGCCGATGTGGATCGCGATCACCAGCCCCGAGGCCGCGGTCCCGTGCCCCATGTCGTGCATGTGGACGGGCGTCATGGTCATCACGGCCACCATGACGACCTGGGTGAGGACCATCACCGAGGTGCCGAGCAGCACACCGCGCCGGATCCCCGCGGCCGGCTCCTGCACGGCGTCCGCCCGGCCGGCGGCGGCATCCGCACCGGCGGCCTCGGCGCGTTCCCGGGCGAGCAGCAGCGGGTCGGGGCGCAACCCGATCGCGAGGACGGCGGCCGCCGCCGCGTAGGCGGCCCCGGCCAGCAGGAACGGCCCAGCCAGCCGGGGTATGCCGAGGACCGCCGCGAGGTCCCCGGTGGGTGCGGCCAGGTTCGGGCCCGCGATGCCGCCGAGGGTGGTGGCGACCAGCACGGTCGACACGGCGCGGGCCCGGTGGGTGGGCGCGGCGAGGTCGGCCCCGGCGTAGCGGGCCTGCAGGTTGGTTGCCGTCCCCGCGCCGTACACGAGCAGGGCGGCGAACAGCAGGACGGGACTGTCGGCGACGGCGGCGGCGATCACCCCGGCGCTGCCGACCGCGCCGGTCGCGTAGCCGAGCGCCAGCCCCGGCCGGCGGCCGCGGGCCGCCGAGACGCGGCTGACCGCGATCGCGGCGATCGCACTGCCCGCGGTGAACAGCGCACTGGGCAGGCCGGCCAGCCCGGCCGAGCCGAGCATCTGTTGCGCCAGCAGGGCGCCGACGGTGATCCCCGCGGCGAGGCCCGCCCCGCTGAGCACCTGGGAGGCGACCAGGACGGTCAGGACGCGGCGCTGCGCGGCGTCGACGGGCGCGGCCTCGGCGGATGCGGCGTCGGCGGATGCGGCGTCGGCGGATGCGGCGGAGTTGGGGGACGCGGCGGGGGCGGGGGCGTCGCCGGGGTCGGGGGCGGTCGAGGGCGTCGAGGCGGTACTCGTCACGGAGCGGGCCCTTTCGGCGGCAGGTCGGCGTACGGGTCGGGGACCGGCCTGGACTTCCGGGCCGGTGGGACAGAGGCATCATGCCGTCGGCACCGTCGCGGGGGAACGCCCGGCCCGCCCCCACGGCCGACGGCACCCCGGAGTGGCGCCGGCCGCCGCCGGACACGGCGTCAACAGCCTCCGACCCGGGCCGGGGTGGCGCGGCGGGGACCGGTCAGTGCTGCGGCAGGACCTGCTCGCCCTCGCCGACCGGCTCCTCGAACGCGGACAGGTAGCGTGCCAGCAGCCGCTCGTCCACGGTGACGGCATCGGCGCCGACCTCGCGGTTGCGCACGGCGAGCCGGCGTTGCAGCGTCGCCCGGTCCGCCTTTAGGTGGACCAACTCCCAGCGGCAGCCGTGCTGTTCGATCAGCGCCTTGTAGTCCTCGCGCGCGGCCCGGCTCCAGAAGCTGTAGTCCACCACCACGTTCCGGCGCGCCCGCATCAGCTGGATCAGTTCCTGCCGCTGCTCGCGGCGGACCTCCTCCTTGAGCGCGTCGAACGCCGCCTCCGCCAGCACCAGGCCGGCGTCGCGCTGCCCGAGCCGCTGCCAGACCACCTCGTCGATCGACAGCCGGACGTACCCGCGGCGGACCAGCGCCCGCGCGTACGTGGTCTTGCCCGCCCCGGGGAGACCGCACATCAGGACCACCGTGCCCGTGGGCTCCACCATGCGGCCACCCTAGTGCCCGACCGGACGACCCGTCAGCCGAGTTGCCCGCAGGCATGAAGGCATGAAGCCATGAGGGCCCGCGGGCATGCGGACGGCCCGGCGGTGCCGTCTCCGGCCGCCGGGCCGCCCACGCCGCGTCAGGTGCTACCGAGTGCGGGGCTGGGTGAAGCGCAGCATGTTGCCGGACGGGTCGCGGAAGGCGCAGTCGCGCACCCCGTACGGCTGGTCCATCGGCTCCTGCAGCACCTCGGCGCCGGCCGCGCTGACCCGCTCGAAGGTGGCGTCGCAGTCGTCGGTCTGGAAGATGACCCCGCGCAGCATGCCCTTGGCCATCAGCTCGGCCACCGTCTGCCGGTCGGCCTCCGAGGCGTTCGGGTCGGCGAGCGGCGGCTCCAGCACGATCTCCACGTCCGGCTGGGTCGGCGAGCCGACCGTCACCCAGCGCATCCCCTCGAAGCCGACGTCGTTGCGAACCTCCAGGCCGAGCGCGTCGCGGTAGAAGGCGAGCGCCTTGTCGTGGTCGTCGACGGCGATGAAGCACTGCGAAAGCTTGATGTCCATGGCCCACACGCTACGGACCGGCGGCCGATTGTGCTTCTCAGTTCCTGATCGGCCGGGTGTGCATCTTGGCGACGCACGCAGGGATCGGCGCCCCCGGGTCGTGGTCGCGGGCCCGGTACGCGCTCGGGCTCTCGCCGACCAGCTCGGTGAACCGCGAACTGAACGAGCCCAGCGACGTACAGCCCACCGCCATGCAGACCTCCGTCACCGACAGGTCGCCGCGCCGCAGCAGCGCCTTCGCCCGCTCGATCCGGCGGGTCATGAGGTAGCTGTACGGCGTCTCGCCGTAGGCCGCCCGGAAGCTGCGCGAGAAGTGGCCCGGCGACATCAGCGCGTCGCGGGCCAGGGCCGGGACGTCCAGCGGCTCCGCGTAGTCGCGGTCCATGCGGTCACGTGCCCGGCGCAGCCTTGCGAGATCGGCGATGTCCACACCGAGCACCGTACAACGTGC
This sequence comes from Kitasatospora arboriphila, assembly GCF_039528095.1. NCBI lineage: Bacteria > Bacillati > Actinomycetota > Actinomycetes > Kitasatosporales > Streptomycetaceae > Kitasatospora > Kitasatospora arboriphila. The sequence continues at coordinate 52,072 of NZ_BAAALD010000032.1, read as the reverse complement.
CGCCGACACCGAGCGGGCCGTTGAGAGCGACGCGGGCCGTCGCCCCGCCGCGGATTGCCCCGCACCGCCCGGACGCGGTGGAATCGCCGCAGGGACGCACGGTGGCCGCCACCGGCCGCGCCCGCCGGAAGGGCACACCGCACAGGGGGAGAGCATGGCCGACAGCAGCCGCGGATTCGTCAGGGACGCGCGCGGATGCCGCCACTGGGGACCGCACGGCGCCGCGGGGCTGCTGCTGCTCCGGGGCGAGGACCTGCTGCTCCAGCGCCGCTCCTGGCGGGTCCACCACGGCCGTACCTGGAGCATCCCCGGCGGCGCCCTGGAGGCGGGCGAGAGCCCCTGGGACGGCGCCCGCCGCGAGTTCGCGGAGGAACTCGGCAGCCTCCCCGCCCTGCGCCGGCTGCACACCTTCGTCGACGACCACGGCGGCTGGGCCTACCACACCGTGGTCGCCGAGGCCCTGGAGCCGTTCCGCCCGCGCCGCGGCGACGGCGAGGCGGCCGCCCACCGCTGGTGCAGCCGCACCGAGGTCGCCGGGCTGCGCCTCCACCCCGGATTCGCCGCCGCCTGGCCGCAGTTGGCCGCCGGGCTGGACGGCCTCGACCGGCAGCACGGCTGACCGGCGGCCCCCGGAGGTCCGTTCACGCCCCGGGTGTTCACGCCCCGCCCGGGGCGCCGTCCGCCTGCAGCACCAGACTGCTCCAGCGCACGCCGTCCCGGCCGTGCAGGTCGGGACGCTCCGAGCAGTGCAGCGGCCGCAGGCCGTGCGTCCGCCCCGCCGTGACGGTGTCCGCCGCCGACACCTCGAACATGCGCCGCCCGGCGGGCACCGGGCCGTGGCGCAGCTGCAGGAAGAAGCGGCCGCCGGGTGCCAGCAGTCCGGCGATCCTGGCCAGGGCGTGCGAGCGCTCCGCGGCGTCCAGGTGCATCCAGACCGCGGTGGCGAAGACCGCGTCGAACCGCCGGCCGTCCCCGGCGGAGGCCAGCTCGGGCAGGCTGTCGTCGGCCCAGTCGATCCCGGCGCCGGGATGCAGGCGCCGCCCGTGGCGGCGGAGGGCCGCCGTCGGTTCGACCGCGAGCACGCGGTGGCCGCGGGCCGCCAGGGCGGCGGCGTCGCGCCCCGTCCCGGCGCCCACGTCGAGCACCCACCCGGGCCGGCCCGGCACGAGGTGCAGCACCTCGTGGTGGACCTGCTCGAAGGTGACCTCCTCGTACTGCACCGCCAGCGCGTCCGCCGCCTCGGCGTAGCCCGCCGCGCCCGGCACCAACCGGCCGCCCCCGCCCATCGCCGCTCCTTGATCGCCCATGGGTAGCAGGCTAGGCCCACCCTTCCGGCCCGCCGTCGGCCGCCCCGCCGCGATGAAGGAGGTGTGAATAAGGACTTTCTTCACTTATGCATAGATTTCATGTTCTGAAACTCTTGGTATGGAGACATTCGCAGGGGCGGGAGAGAGGAGGCCGGACCCATGCCCGGCAGTCCGGTGACGAGCGGCAGGGCGGTCGGCACGACCCGCCCCTTAGGTTCGACGCGTGCCCTGCGGGCCGTGCTCGCCGCCGCAGCCTCGCTGTGCGTCCTCACACCCGTCCTGCACGGCTCCGCCGCACCCGCCGCCCGCGCCGAACTCGGCCTCGGCCCCGCCACCGCGGCCCTCGCCCAGGTGCTCGGCATCGCCGCCGCGCTCGCCGCCATGGTGGCCACCGGACGCGCCGCCGACGCCTTCGGCAAACGCCGCGCCCTGCTGGGCGCCCTCGCGACCGTGTGCACCGGCGGCCTCCTCCTCGTCACGGCCCAGGCCCCCTGGTCCTACGTCCTCGGCCGGGTCCTCGTCGACAGCGGCGCCGCTGTGCCGCGTCCCCGGTGCACCCGGCGGCCGACCAGCTCGGCGAGGCCGCCGCGCAGGCCCTGCCGTACGCCTCGGCGCTGCCCACCGCACCCGGCCTGCGGGGCGCCGACGAACTACTGTGGCTCGGCACCGCCGTGGTCGGCGCCGCGGCCGCCGTCCTCGGGCGGCCCGCCGTCTGCCTGGCCGTCGCCGCGGCCGCGGGCGCCCAGTACCTGCTGCTCCTCGCGCTCTCCAGCGCGCACCACGCCGACCGGCCGGTCGCCATCACCGCCGCCCTGGTGGTCGGCGCCCTCGCCGGGCTCGCCGCGTGGCTGCGCAGCCGCCGGTCCGAACGGCTGGCCCGCACCGAGGAGACCTCCGCCGCCCTGCAGCACGCCGCCCTGCACCCCGTGCCCGCCCGCCTCGGGGAACTGCACCTCGCCGCGCTCTACCGGCCCGCCACGGCGGACACCGGGATCGGCGGCGACTTCCTGGAGGCCGTGCACACCCCGTACGGCACCCGGCTGCTGATCGGCGACGTCCGGGGCAAGGGGCTGCAGGCGGTGCAGACCGTCACCGACCTGCTCGGGTGCTTCCGCAGCCAGGCCCACGAGACCGCGGACCTCGGCGAACTCGTGGCCCGGCTGGACCGGCAGGCCGTCCGCGCCGCGGCCGCCCGCGGCGACGACGAACTGTTCGCCACCGCGCTCGTCCTGGAGCACCGCGGCGGCAGCACCGTCGACACCGTCAACTGCGGGCACCTGGCGCCGCTGGCGGTCGGGCCGGCCGGCGCCCGCGAGGTCGACGTCCCCGCCCTGCTGCCGCTCGGCCTCGGCGCCCTCGGTAGCGGAGCCGCACCCGCGGCGACCCGGATCGCCGTGCAGGACGGCGAGACCCTGGTGCTGCACACCGACGGCCTGAGCGAGGCCCGCAACTCCTCCGGCGAGTTCTACCGCTCGCCGAACGCCTCTCCGCGGCGCCCGTCGGCCCCGACGGCGTGGTGCGCCACCTCGCCTCGGACGTCGGCGACTGGACCCACCACCTCACCGACGACATCGCCGTCATCGCGCTCACCCGCCCCGCGCCCGCCCCGGCCGACCCGGCCGTGGTGGCCGCCTGACGCGTCTGACCGCCGTCCGGGCCGACCGCGACTGCCGCGGGCCGGCGGGGCGGTCAGTGCGTGACCGCGCCGACGCTGCGGACCCAGACGGCGAAGGGCTCGGGCTCGGGCACGGGCACGGGCACGGTCTCCGAGGGATCGTGCACCTCGTCGAGGTCCGGCCAGGGGACCAGACCCGGCGTCAGGTCGCCCAGGAACGCCTCGACGACCGGGCCGAGATCGTCGGAGGGCACGTACGCCCCGCCGAAGGGCAACGCGTCCGCGGCCACCGAACCGGTCGAGCACCGGAGCTGCCCGGCCTGCTCGTCGTGCCACACGTAGAAGGTCACCACCCCCGGGAAACCCATCCCGCGGACGCGGCGCCGGATGCACTCGGCGGTCCTTTCGAAGGCGGTGACCACCTCCGGCACGGTCAGCGCCCGTCCGTCCTCCTCCTCCGCACCCAGCCACCAGGTGTTGGTCCGCCACTCCACCCGCCGGTCGTCCGGCTCCAGCACCAGTGGTTCGTCGGCCACTTCGGCAATCCATCTCAGCAACATCCCAGCAGTGTCCCGCCCCGGCCGGGACACCGGGCCCTACGCTCGGGAGCCATGATCCTGCTGAGCGATCCCCGGGTTGCCGAAGTCCCCGTTCACGAGTGCGGCGAGCCGCTCGTGGAGATCTCCTCCGTTCCGGCGATCGCCCTGGACCCCCGGGAGCGGGACGCGGCAGGGACGTACGGCCGGGTCAGGGCGGGTGCGCTCGAACGTCTCCGCTCGGCGGCCGGGACGCTCCCGGACGGTGTCGGGCTCCTCGTCGTGGAGGGGCACCGCAGCAGCACCGAGCAGGCGCGGCGGTTCGCCCGCTACGAGGACCGCCTGCGCCGGTCGGGCATCACGGACCCCGTCGAACTGCGGCACCGGGCCAGTGCCTTCGTCTCCCCGGTCGAGGTGGCGCCGCACTGTGCAGGGGCCGCCCTCGACCTGACCCTCGTCGATGCCGAGGGGGTCGAACTGGACATGGGCGGGGCCGTCAACGGCCACCGCAGCGGGGACGAGCGCTCCTGCCCGCTGGACGCCCCGGGACTGTCCGCCCGGGCCCGCCACAACCGCGACCTGCTGGCCCGGACCATGAGCGGGGCGGGTTTCGTCAACTACCCCACCGAGTGGTGGCACTGGTCCTACGGCGACCGGTACTGGGCGCTGATCACCGGGGCCGCCTGCGCCGACTACGGACCCGTCTGACCTCCTGAGCCGCGTACGGATGCCGCAGAGGTGCCCCCACGCGCCCCTGAGTTGCCCAACCGGGCGCCCCTGGAAGACGGCTCCTACGGCGCTGGCGGGTCCGCTCGGTCGCTGCCGCGGACGGTGTCCGCCGCCCGGACCAGGGCGGCCAGGACGGTGCGCACGGCCAGCCGGGCGGTGCGCTCGGGCCGGTGCAGGACGTCGACGTGGCGGCTGGCGTGCACCCCGGTCAGCGGGCGGAGCACGACGCCGGGGTGCCGCCGGGCCGTCCAGCGCGGCATCAGCGCCAGCCCGCCGCCCGCCGAGACGACCTCCGCCGCGACCGTGAACTCGTTGATCCGGTGGACGATCTCGGGCTGCCTGCCGGCCACCGCCGCGATCGCCTCCACGGTGGCCAGCAGCGGGAAGCCGTCGTGGACGGTGATCCACGGCAGGCCCGCCACGTCGTGCGGCGTCAGCCGGTCCCGGGCCGCCAGTGGATGCCCGGCCGGCAGCGCCACGTCGAGCGGCTCGTTCAGTAGCGGGGTCACCGCCACCGTGCCCGGCCAGTGCGCGGTGTGGTCCAGCCGGTGGGCCAGGACGAGGTCGTGGTCCCGGGTCAGCCGCGGGAACCGCTCCTGCGCGACGTCCTCGTCGGCGAGGGCGAGCCGCGGGAAGTCCGCCTCGGCGGCCGACTGCCGCAGCAGCAACGGGAAGAACGCCGCACCCGCACTGTGGAACGCCGCGACCGACACCAGACCCTGCGGCTGCTCCACGAACCGGTCGACGGCGTGCCGGGCCCGGGCCAGCGCCGCGGACACGTCGATCGCCGCGTCCGCCAGCGCCCGCCCGGCATCGGTGAGCACCAGCCGCCGCCCGGCGCGCTCGGTCAGCGGCACCGGCACCGATCGCTGCAACAGCCGCAGCTGCTGCGACACGGCCGACGGCGTCACCGTCATCGCCTCCGCGACCGCAGTGACGCTGCCGAGCTCGCCGAGCTCCCGCAGGACCCGCAGTTGGCGTTCGTCCATCCGCACAGTCTAGGCCCGACCGTGTAGGCCTTGCTAAAAGATCGTTTCAGTAAGTGGTCCTTGGCTTCATAGTCGCACTCCGGCAGCGTGGTGGCCGTGCCCACCGTGCCTGACACCCGCCGTACCGACCTGGTCCTGCTGCTCGTCGCGATCGTCTGGGGTTCCAGCTATCTCGCCGCCAAGGCCGCGACCGGGGCCGTCCCCGTCCTGACCGTCCTCTTCGTGCGCTACGCGCTCGCCGCGCTCGCGGCCGCCGCCGTGATCGCCGCGGGCGCCGCCCGCAGCTCCCGCCGCAGCACCGGCCGTAGCGCCCTGCTGCGCACCCACCGCCGCGGCCCGGCCCGGCCCAGGCCCGCCGAACTGCGGTACGGCGCGGTGCTCGGCCTCACCCAGGCCGCCGTCCTCGCGATCGAGACCTACGGCGTCGCCCACACCAGCGCCGCCAACGCCGGACTCATCATCAGCCTCACCATCGTGCTCACCCCCCTCCTCGACGGCGGCGCCGGCCGCGGCGCGCTGCCGGGCCGGTTCTTCGCCGCCGCCGGGCTGTGCGTCCTCGCCGTCGGCCTGCTGATGTCCGGCACCGGACTGCACACCCCCGGCCTCGGCGACCTGCTGATGCTCGCCGCCGCGGTCGTCCGCGCCGGACACGTGGCCCTCGTCGGCCGCCTCACCGCCGGCCGCGAGCTGCGCCCGATGCACCTGACCGCCGTCCAGACCGTCGTCGGCACCGTCCTGTTCGCCGCCCCCGCCGTCGCGGGCCTGCCCGGCCTCGCGCACGCGAGCGCGGCCACCTGGGGATCGCTGCTGCACCTCGCCCTGTTCTGCAGCGTGTTCGCCTTCCTGGCGCAGACCTGGGCGGTGCAGCGCAGCTCCGCCAGCCGGGCCAGCCTGCTCCTCGGCACCGAACCCGTCTGGGCGGTCGCCGTCGGCATCGGCCTCGGCGGCGAACGGCTCACCGCACCCGCCGCCCTCGGCGCCGTCCTCATGGTGGCCGGCACCTACTGGGGCCAGGCCGTCGAACGCGCCCACCGCACCGCACCGCCGGCCGCCGCCGACCGCCCCGCCGAACCGGTGCCCACCGCCTGACCGGTCCGCGGTCCGACGCCCCGGCCGGCGGCTACGCCCGGGCGTCCCGGGACACGGCGGCCAACGCCTCGGCCAAGGCCTCGACCAGGGCGTCGACCAGCGGATCGGTGCAGTCCGCGGGCCGGGCGGCGACGATCCGGCTCGGCGGGTGGCCGTCCACCGGCACGAACGCCACCCCGGACCGTGCGTGCCGCACCGAGGCTCCCGCCGGCAGCAGGCCCACCGCGCCCTCCCACACCACGCTGTGCAGGCACTCCTCGACCGAGGCCACCACCGGGCCCGGCGAGTCGTCCTCGGCCGCGAGCCAGTAGGCGCGCCACCGGGCGTCCGTCCCGGGCGGCAACCGGAACCGCGGCCGGCCGGCCAACTCGCCGACGTGCAGCCGCTCACGGGCCGCGAGCGGATCGCCGGCCGGCACGGCCGCCACCACCTGCTCCACCCCGAGCGGACGGATGGTCAGGCCGGCGGCGTCGAAGGGCAACCGGGTCAGCGCCACGTCCACCCGCCGCTCCCGCAGCCCGGCACTCGGGTCGGTCACGGGCGCCTCCCGCAGCCGCACCCGCAGCCCGGGACGGCTGCGGCGCAGCGCCGCCAGGGGCGCCGGGCCGACGTCCAGGCCCGCACCGGCGGCGACACCCACCACCAGCACCCGGCCGGCCCCGGCGCCGCGTACCCGCTCCCGGGCCCGCTCGGCCCGCTCCAGCAGGTCGCGCGCCTCCACCAGCAGCACCTCGCCCGCCGGGGTGAGCCGCGCCCCGGTCGGGATCCGGTCGAACAGCCGGCAGCCGAGGTCCGCCTCCAGGTCCCGGATCCGGCGGCTGAGCGGCGGCTGGGCCAGGTGCAGCCGGGCCGCCGCCCGGCCGAAGTGGCCCTCCTCGGCCACCGCGAGGAAACAGCGCAACGCCCGCAGGTCCATGACCGGCCACGATACCGAGAACGGAACCGGAGGCCCGGAACCGGTCTTGGACGGGCACCGGCCGCCCCGGGTGAGGTGGTGGGTGACGGCGGACGACAGAGCCCGCCGACACCCGTCGAACGAGGAGTCCAGACGTGTACGAGCACCCCGACGACCTGCACCGCGCCCGCTCCGTGGGCCGGGCCGCCCCGGCGGAGTTCGCCGCCTGGCTCGCCTTCCAGGAGGCCGTCGACCGGGAGGACGGCGCCGTACCGCGCCGCTACCGCGAACTGATCTCGGTGGCCGTCGCCCTCGTGACCCAGTGCTCCTACTGCCTGGACGTGCACACCGCCGCCGCCCGCCGACACGGCGTCAGCGCCGAAGAACTCGCCGAGACGGCCTTCGTGACCGCCGCCGTCCGCGCCGGCGGCACACTCGCCCACGCCCTCCTGGCCGACCGCCTCTACGAGCAGCACGGCCGGCACGCCCACCCGGGTGCGGCGGTCCACGGCTGACGGGCGCTCGGAGCCCCCGGGGGGCCGTGTCCGCCCGGGATCAGCGCTCCCCGGCGGCCAGGGCGCGGAGGGCCGCGGCGGCCGCGTTCCGGACGGTCGGGAAGGCGTCGTGCGCGGCCGACTGCCGCAACCGCTCCACCGCCTCGTACGCGCCGACCCGGCCGAGCGCCGTGGCGGCGCGGGCACGGACCCGCTCGTCGGGGTGGGCGAGGGCGCGCTGCAACAGCGGGCCCGCCGAGGGGTCGCCGCGCAGACCGAGCGAGGCCGCGGCCTCGGCGCGGGTGCGGGAGCACGGATCGGAGAGGAACTCCGCGAGCACCCGCACCGCGCGGTCCGTCCCGCAGTCCGCCCGTCCGAAGAACCAGGCGAGCGACTGCCGCAGCCGGCGGTCGGCCTCCCGCGTCCACGGCACCGACGGGACCAGTGCCGCCACCGCGGCCGGGCCCGCCGCGACCAGCGCCCGGCTCGCCGCCTCGTGCACCCGCCGGTCGTCCACCGACCCGGTGAAGACGGCCACCAGGGTGCGCACCGCACCGGGGCCGGGGCGCAGGACGGCCAGGGCGTCGAGCGCCACCAGGGCGACCGGGCGCGGCGCCGCGCAGAGGCGGACGAGCAGCGGGACGAAACGGTCGTCGGCGACCCGGACGACCGCCCGCGCCAGCTCCTCGTCCCAGGGCACGTCGGCCGTCGCGGCGGGCCGGTCGACCCGGTCGAGCAGGTCGAGCAGGGCGTCGACGCGCGCCGGATCGGTGCGCCGGCACAGCCCGAGGACGTGGGCGCGGGCCGCGGACGGGGAGTCCGGTGCCGGCGATCGGTGGAGGACGGTGCACCTGTCCCCGGACGGCGGTTCTTCTGGCACGGGTGCGATCCAACCCGCCCGGAACACGGTCGCGCAAAGGGGATTCCGGCCCGCCCGGCCGTCCACGGGGGTCAGGGGAGGGTCAGGATGCGCGGCCCGTCCTCGGTGACGGCGACGGTGTGCTCGATGTGGGCCGCGCGGCTGCCGTCCGTGGTGAACAGCGTCCAGCCGTCGTCGCCGGTGCGGTAGTCGTCGCGGCCGCCGGCCATGAGCATCGGCTCGATCGCCAGGACCAGGCCGTGGCGCAGCGGGAATCCCCGCCCGGGGCGGCCCCGGTTGGGCAGGTGCGGGTCCTCGTGCATCCGGCGTCCGATGCCGTGGCCGCCGAAACCCTCCGGCATGCCGCAGCGGGCCCGGCGGGCGGCGGTGCCGATCGCGTGGGAGATGTCGCCGAGGCGGCCGCCCGCCACCGCGGCGGCGATGCCCGCGTCGAGGGCCCGGCGGGTCGCCTCGATCAGGGCGAGGTCGGCGGGCCGGGCGGTGCCCACGGTGAAGCTGACGGCGGCGTCGCCCGTCCAGCCGTCCAGCTCGGCCCCGCAGTCGACGCTCACCAGGTCGCCGTCGCGCAGCCGGTACCCGGTCGGGATGCCGTGCACCACGGCGTCGTTGACGGAGGTGCAGATCACCGCCGGGAAGGGCGTCGGCGCGAACGAGGGCCGGTACCCGAGGAACGGGGAACGGGCCCCGGCCTCGGCGAGGACGCCGCGAGCCACCTCGTCGAGCTCCTGCAGCGACACGCCCGGACGCGCGGCCGCCTGGACGGCCTCCAGCGCCAGGCCGACCACCCGGCCGGCCTCGCGCATCGCGTCCAGCGCCGCGTCCGACTTGATCTCCACCATGCGCGTGACTCCCACCCTCGTTGGACCCAATACTTATACCGGTATTAGTATCACGGTCATGGTGAGGACTCCGTTGACCCCGTGGGAGCGCGAGCGCGGCGAGCGGTTCGGCGCACTGCTGCGCCGGGCCCGCGGCGACCGCAGCATGGTGGAGGTGGCCGCCGCGGCGGGCGTCTCCGCCGAGACCCTCCGCAAGATCGAGACCGGCCGGGCACCCACCCCCGCCTTCTTCACCGTCGCCGCCCTCGCCGCGGCGCTGGACATCTCCCTCGACCGCCTGGCCGCAGCCTGCGCCGAGGACGAGGACGGCCACGACGAGGCACTGTCGGCCTGAACGGACGCCGGACCCGACATGGGCCCACGAAGCTCAGAAGGCGCTCAAGTCCGGTGTCCAGCGGGGGAGTCGAGGGCATCCGTCGGTTCGTGGCCGTGGTCTCTCCACCGTCGGATGCACCCCGCAGACCGGCACCACGGTCCGGCTCCGGAGGCCGGCGATGGGAACGATCTGGACGGTCTGCTCGGCGGCCGGCGTGCTCCTGGCCGCGCTGCTGCGGTGGCTGCCCGTCCGTGGGCGGGCGGAGGGCCTGGGGGCGGTGCGGCTGGCGGCCCTGCGCGGCGGAGGGAAGGCCGCGTTGGCGGTGGTCGTCGTCGAGTACCGCCTCGCCGGGGCGCTGGACGCCGACCGCGGGGGACGGCTGCGGCTGCGTGGCCGGGTCGACCTGCCCGCCGAACCGACCCCCGTGCACCGCGCCGTGCGCAGCGGCCTGGCCAGACCGCTCGCTCTTCCCGACCTCGCCGGGCGACCCGCCGTGCAGCGGGCCCGGCGCGAAGTGCGCCGGGACCTGGCCGGCCGTCACCTGGTCTGCGGCGCCGCCAGGCTCGCCGCGGCACGCCTGATCTCGGAGGCCGCCGCCGGTGCCGCCGTCGCCGCGATCCTCCACGGTGCCGCCGTACCCGGCGCGCCGCTCGCCGCCGCGGCCCTCGTCCTCCTCCTCGCCGGACCCCGAACCGTGGCCGGACGACGCGAACTCGCCCGGCTGCGCCGACTCCACCCACTGCCACCGGCCCCCGCCGCCACCACCCGACCGGTGGACCGACCCGGAGCCGCCGAGGAGGCGGCCCTGCTCGTCGCACTCCACGGCCGACGCGCGCTGCGCACCCTGCTGCCGGTCTTCTCCGCCGGGACGGGACTCTTCGGCGGCCGGACGGCCCGGGACGTCGTCAGCCGCTCCGACGAGGCTCACGGCTTCCACCACGGCTGGATCCCCGGCTCCGGCACGGGCAACGGCCCCTGAGGCGGCAATTCCGGGTGGCCCGGGGACGAGGCGGCGTGCCGGCGATCGTGTGGTCCGCAACGGCCGCCACCAGCCCCGCACCGTTGTGACGGCGGCCGGGCCGGTCGAGGTCACCGCGCCCCGGGTGAACGACCGCCGCGTAGACGAGGCCGGTGAGCGCGTGCGGTTCTCCTCGAAGATCCTCGCCCCGTGGTGCCGCAAGTCCCCGAAGGTCTCCGAGGTGTTGCCACTGCTCTACCTGCACGGCCTGTCCTCCGGGGGCTTCGTGCCCGCGCTGGAGCAGTTCCTCGGCTCGGCGGCCGGACTGTCGCCGGCGACGGTGACCCGGCTGACGAAGCAGTGGCAGGACGACCACGCCGCCTTCCAGGACCGGGACCTGTCCGACCGCGACTTCGTCTACGTGTGGGCCGACGGCGTGCATCCCAAGGTTCGGCTCGGCCAGGCGCGCAGTTGCGTGCTGGTCCGGCTCGGGGGCCGCCTCGACGGCACAAGGGACTGATCGCCATCGCGGAGGGGCTGCGTGAGTCCACCGAGTCGTGGGGGGACCTCCTGCACGACTGCCGTCGACGCGGCATGCGCGACCCCGAGCCGGTGGTCGGCGACGGCGCGATGGGCCTGTGGAAGGCCCTGGCCGAGGTCTTCCCCGCCGCAAGGCACCAGAGGTGCTGGGTCCACAAGGCTCGAAATGTCACGAACGCTCTGCCGAAGTCCACGCAGCCGGGCGCGACGAAGGCGATGCAGGAGATCCACAACGCCGAGGACCGAGCGCACGCGGAGCAGGCGATCGAGGCGTTCGCGAAGACCGACGGGACGAAGTGGCCCAAGGCCGTCGCGAAGATCACCGAGGACTGGGAGGAGCTGCTGGCGTTCTACGACTTCCCGGCCGAGCACTGGATTCACCTGCGGGCCACGAATCCCATTGAGTTCACGTTCTCCACGGTCAAGCTGCGGACCAAGGTCACGCGTGGCGCCGGCAGCCCGACCGTGGCCCTCGCGATGGTGTTCAAGCTGGTCGAGTCCGCCCAGGACCGCTGGCGGGCGATCACCGGCGCCCATCTGGTCGCGCTGGTCCGCTCCGGCGCCAGGTTCGAGAACGGCGTCCTGGTCGAGCGCGCGGAGGCCGCCGCTGTCTGATGCCGGGCGGTTCTCGACGAATGCCCGGTCAAGCACACGACAAGGTCGTGATCATGGGGCAGGCTACTGGCATGAGATCTCGAACCGGCGGCATGTGGTGGGGAACGACGATCGAGGCGCCGGACCCCAGCGGTCTGGCGAAGTTCTACGCTGAGCTCCTTGGCTGGCACATCGGACACGAGGAACCTGGAACAGCCATCGTCGCCGCCTCCCCGCAAGGACCGTTCTTCGTCTTCCAGCAGGCGGAGGGCTATCGGGCTCCGGTCTGGCCTCCGATCGCCGGGGAACAGCGCCCGATGATGCACTTCGACTTCCAAGTCGGCGATCTGGACTCCGCCGTTGCCGAGGCGGTCACCTTGGGTGCCACCGTCGCGGAGTCCCAGCCGCAGGAGAACGTCCGGGTGATGTTCGACCCCGCCGGACACCCCTTCTGCCTGTGCTTCGACGAGGCATAACCGGCCGCCCCGGCCCGGATCGGGACCGGAAGGCCGGAAACGCGAGCGTTCAGGGGGCATACGTTGCGCGATCCACAACTCTTGACCATTGTTCGGCCCACCGTCCCCTTGCGTTGTGGGATGACCTCAAGTCCAAGCCAGATGATCAAGGCAGCGGCGGTAACGGTGCTCAGGAACGCCGCGGGGTGGTGGCCCGGATCCGAAGGCGCCCCCGGCCCGCGCAACACCATGCCTGGCGGGGCCAAAGGCGCCTTCCCGTAAGACCCTTGGGAGCTCTGCCTCAGCCGACCTGCCCCGTCGGCCGGACCGTGATGTGGTTGATGTCCACGCCCGCGGGCTGGTTGACGGCGAACACGATGGTGTCCGCGATCTGCTCGGCGGTCATCGTGGCGGCTGCCTCGGGGGTGCCGCCGCGGCCGTGCCAGAAGGGGGTGTCCACGATGCCGGGGGCGACAACGGTGACGCCGACCCCGTCCTGGCCGACCAGGAGGCGGGTGTTCTCGGCGAGGGCGTGGGCGGCCCACTTGGTGACGGAGTAGAGGTTGCCGGGGGTGTGGCGGACGCCGGCGACCGAGCCGATGATCACGATTCGGCCCTTGGAGGTCCTCAGGTGGGGCAGGGTCTCCTGGATCAGCAGGGCGGGGCCCAGGACGTTGGTGAGGATCATGGCGCGCATGTCCTCGGGGGCGTGGGTCTCCAGGTTGCCGGGCAGGGAGAAACCGGCGTTGGCGATGACGTTGTCCAGCCGGCCCCAGGTGTCCAGCACGTGGCGGACGGCGGCGGCGACGTCATCCGCTTCGCCGGCGTCGCCGGTGATCGTCAGCAGCCGCTCGCCCGCCCCCGCGGTGGTGGCGAAGGCGGCCAGCTTGCCCGCGTCGCGTCCGGTGACGGCCACGCGGTGGCCCTGCTTGAGCAGGGCGCGGGCGGTGGCGGCGCCGATTCCGGTCGAGCCACCGGTGATCAGCGTGACGGGTTCCATGGGACGGCCTCCTCGGCGACGGGGTCATCGGGGCGAAGCGCCTGCACTATACCCAGCGATCTTCGACGCTCGCTCCCGGCTTTCTCCGACGACTCCGCTCATGACTGTGGGTCAGGAGTCAGGCAGTGCCCCGCCGATCAGTCGAGTCGTTGACAGGACTGGCGAACACAGGGGTGATCTGACTGGCCCCCAGTGGGAGCGACTTGAGCCGCTTCTGCCGGTGAGAAACCGACGCCGTGGCCGGTGGCGGGACCACCGGCAGGTAATCGACGGAGTGCTGTACCGGATCCGGACAGGTGTGCAGTGCCGCGATCTGCCGGAGCGCCGCGGGCTGTGGAAGACGGTGCACGAGCGGCATCGCCGCTGGTCGGCGGATGGCACCTGGGAGTTGCTCCTCCAGCGGGTGACCCCATGGGTTCGCCGGGCCGGCGCGGGTGGGGCCCGCCGCCGGTCGGAGGACTGCGCCGGGGCGGCAGGCCTGCCCTCACCGCCTGATCGAGCGGCCCGACGACCCCCCACGACGACAGCCTTGGGAAACCCCGGTCCGCCGGTTCGCCGTGCAGGGCCGGGCCTCAGCCCGCGGCCTTGGCGATGAGCTCGGCGATCCGGGCCTCGGCCTCGGGGGTCGGTTCGGTCAGGGCGTAGGCGGTGGGCCACATGGCGCCCTCGTCGAGGGTGGCGAGGTCGCTGAAGCCGAGGGTGGCGTAGCGGGTCTTGAACTTCTGGGCGCTCTGGAAGAAGCAGACGACCTTGCCGTTCCTCGCGTACGCCGGCATGCCGTACCAGAGCTTCGGGGCGAGGTCCGGGGCGGCGGAGCGGACGATCTCGTGGATCCGCTCGGCGAGGACGCGGTCCGCCTCCGGCATCTCGGCGATCTTCGCGAGGACGTCCTGCTCCGCGTCGGCCTTGGCGGTGCGGGGACTGCGGCGCGCGGACGCCTTGAGCTCCTTGGCGTGGTCCTTCATCGCCTGGCGCTCTTCGGGCGTGAACCCGTCGAACTTCTCCTCGGCGGCGCTGCTGCCGGGGGCGGACTTCTTGGTGTTCGTCATGGGAGGCGTCCTCTCGTGAAAATGTCTGACGGGCGATCAAGGTTGGTGCTGTGTAAGACGGTCAGGCGAGCCAACGGCCGTCGCGCATCAGGGTACGGCCGGACAGTTCGTCCGCCTCACGCCAGGCCTGGATGCGGTGCGGCCTGATGCGGAACCAGCGGTACGGCGTGGTGAGGGTACGCGGGTCGAAGCCGGTACGTGCGGCGAACCGGTCGCCCTGTTCCTGCGGCAGTGCGTCGATCTCGAGGACGTCGACGTCGCCGTCGATCATCGTCACGTCGCGGGTGGGGCCGAGGCCGAGCCTGGCCGTGCGGGTGGCGGCCAGGTTCCTGCCGGTCGGGCTGTCGGCCGGGGTGGCCACGAGCAGCGCCGCGCCGTCCCAGTCGAAGGAGAGCGGCACCAGGTGGGGATCGCCGTCGGCCGAGGCGCTGGCCACCCAGACGTCGACGTCGTGGGTGAGCCGGTGCTCGGTGTCCCGCCGGCGCCGGTCGCGCGGCCGGAGCCCGGCCGCCGTCGGCTCCTCGCCCGTCCGGGCGGACTGCCGCCCCGGATCGCCGGTACCGCCCATACTCGCTCCCGAGGTCGTGGCCGTGATCGCCCGGGCCTCCGCCGGGCCCGATCGCCGTGGTCACAGCCTCTCCCGACCGGTGTGCCCTCCGCCTCCGTGCTGACCACGGAGAGCACCACGGAACGCGCCACGGAGAGCAGCACGGAGAGCGGTACGGAGTGCGGTACGGAGGTGCGGCGCGCGGACCAGGTCGGTGGGCGGGAATCCGGAGGGTGCGGAATTCACGCGCATCGGGAGTTCTTGTGAGGCCTCGCCGCCCACCATTGACAGGTGCTCTACACGGGTTGCCAGCCTGACGCACCGCGAGGTCGGCCGGATCACCGTCGGCTCCGGACCGCGCGGGCTCGACATCCTGCCCGGCGACCGCCACATGCCGGTCTCCAACTCCGGCTCCAACACCGTCTCCGTGGTCGACCTGGAGTCGCACGGGGCGCTCACCCGGATCGCCGTCGGCCGCGACCCGCGGCACACGACGATCGTCGGGGACGGCGCCTACGTCTCCCTCCGGGCTCCGGCTACATCTCCGAGATCGACATCTCCGGGCTGAGGAAGAGCGACGCCTCGGACGTCCGTGAGATCGCGCGGATCCGCATCCAGGAGAACTCCCACCCGGTTTCGCGAGGGCGACGGCTGAGGGGGGCCAGGTGCGGACACCTCGGCGGCGGTGCCGTCCGGGGAATGCCGCCGTCCTTCGCCTTGGCGCCGGCCTGCTTGGCGGCGCCCTTCATCTGTTCGGCGCGGCCCTCGGCCTCCAGGCTGCGGTTGCCGGTGGCGGCGCCGGCGGCCTTCTTCGCCCCGCCCTTGACTTCCTCGGCCTTGTGCGCGGCCTTCTTGCCCATACCCATGGCTGATCTCCTTCTCGTGCGTGTCGTGACGTGGTGACAGTCGCCGCCGGCCTCACTGGGAGGCGGAACGGTGCCCGATCAGGTGGGGCGCGCGCTGTCCGTCGGGCTCCGGCTCGCCGTTCGCGCGAGCGTTGCCGTCGCCCTCCGGGGGCATCGGGGCCACGCGGGTGCCGGCCGTCTGCTCGTGGAAGGAGCGGGGCTGATCGCTCATCAGCTCGTCCCGCTGCCGGGCGAGGGCGTCGCGCTGTTCGGCGAGGTCGTCGCGCTGCCGCGCGAGGTCGTCGCGTTCGTCGGCGATGCCGTCCCGGCCGGCCGAGGTCGCCTCCGCACGTGCGGTGTCGCGTTGTTCGACCAGGTCGTCGCGGCCCTCGGCGACGGCCGCCGTTTCGCGGCGGGAGTCGCGCAGTCCGTGGCGTGCCTCGCTGCCGCGACGCGAGGTGCGGCGCGCGCCGGTCAACAGGAGTCCGAGTCCGAGCATGCCCGCCGCCCCGACGATGATTCCGAAGAGGAAGAGTGTGCCGGTGGAGCCGGTCATGTGATGCCCGAAGACCGAGAACGAATTCGTGAGTTCGTGTACGGCGCCGGTGTTGGTGAATATTCCGGCGACTGCGACAACGGTCGCGGCCGCCAGAACGAGAAGTCCGAGAAGGACAAGGATCATGGCAACTCCAGACGATCTACGGTGTATACATACAGCTAACTCCTGGAGTAGGGTAATAGCTACACCGTAGGTCTACGAACTTCAAGTTCGTCGGCGGTGGCCGAGAGTGACAGGAGGACCGCCATGCCCCAGACCCCGGCCGACCCGGCCGTCCGGGAACACGCTCGACACACGGACGGAAAACTGAGCCGCGAGCGGATGCTCGCCTGCGCCCTGGAGATCATCGACCGCGAGGGCGTCGAGAAACTGTCCATGCGCCGTCTGGCCCGCGCCCTCGACCACGACCCGATGAGCCTGTACCGCTACGCCGCCAACAAGGCCGCCCTGCTCGACGGTGTCGCCGAGACGGTCCTCGGTCAGCTCACGGTCGATTCCGCCGACCCGGACTGGGCGGCCCAACTGCGCGCAGTCGCCCGCGACTACCGCCGGCTCGCCCTCGAGCACCCCAACGTCGTACCGCTCCTGGTCACCCGCCCCCTGGCAACCCCACTGGCCCTGCGCCCACGCGGCACACTGCGTCCGCTCGAAGCCGTTCTCACCCTGCTCACCCGCGCCGGCTTCGACGGCCCCGGCGCGCTGCACATCTACCGCGCCCTGTTCGGATTCCTGAACGGCCACGTCCTCGACGAACTCCAGGAACTCGTCGACAACCCCGAGGAGACCGACGACCTGCTGCGCCTGGGGCTCCACCGCCTGCCGCTCGGCGAATTCCCCCTCCTGCGCTCCCTCGCCACCGCTCTCGCCACCTACGACGGCGCCGCCGAACTCGAGCGCGGGCTCGACATCCTCCTCACCGGCCTGACCACCACCCCTACCCCCCCGGCCCGGAAAACCGACAAACGCCGGACACGGGCACCGGACCCCGCGGACCACGACCGGGGCCGGAAGACGCAAATCCTCTGGAACGGAGACCGAGAACAGGAAAGGCAAAGCACCTTCCCCGCACTGACGGAGAACCACGGGGGGAAACCACAACGGAGACCATCGTGATCATTCTCGGAGCCATTCTCCTCGTCATCGGACTCGTCGCCGGCATCGGATTCCTGTGGACCATCGGCGCCGTCCTGGTCGTCATCGGCCTGATCCTGTGGATCATGGGCGCGGTCGGCCACCAGGTCGGCAGCCGCCCCCACTACTACTGAGCCGCAACCTGCGCCCCTTCCCAAGGCCCGGCGCCACGATCGCGAATCCGCACAGCAGATTCCGACCGCGGCGCCGGGCCGTCAGATCCGAGGCCGCGGCGCTCCGCGTAAGCCGCCGGCGCTGTCGAGAGCCCACCTGCCCGACGTCACGACACGCCGCGGTCGGGGCGATGCCATCTGCCGTTCCGGTCGCACACGGGCGCCGCACTTCCTGATCACGGTCAAGACCGGCTGATCACGGTCAAGACCGGCCGGCCGGCTTCCACACACGGGCGCGGGCGCGGGTGCGGATGTCCCTCCCGCAACGGCCGCGCTGCCGAGTCGGGTCTCACTTCCATCGTTTCAGCACGCTCGTCACGCGCGGAAGGTCTTCGTGGATCAGACGGCCGACCAGCGCGCCACCGAAGACGACGACTCCCACGCCGACCAGCCACGACTGGATGACCAGAACGGTCCCGAACGGGCCGTAGGTCACCGTGTTGGACGCGATCAGCGGTGAGAAGACCAGCCGGGAGAACAGCCGCAGGCCGAGCAGTCCGACCACGGTCACCACGGCCCCGGGCAGCAGCGCACCCCAGCGCACCCGCCCGCCGAGCAGCAGCCACTGCGACCACCAGACGAACACCACCGCGCCCAGCGCCGCCCCGAGATCTCCGGCCTCGGACCGGCGCACGAGCGTACTGGTGGCGAACAGGAAGAGGAACCCGATGAGGACGGCGAGCCACAGCACATGCCGCCACCGGGCCCACCAGCGGGCCGGCGGCAGATCCCAGACCTTCTCGTAACCGCTCTGCACCGCGGCCCCGAACGACAGGCCGAACACCGCCAGGGCGGCGAGGCCGAAGGCCGTCGTCGTCCGGAACGCCTGGCCGGGCCGCCCGAAGAGCCGCTCGACCTCCTGCCTGGAAGCCGGCGACACACCGAGCCCGTCCCCCAGCCACTGCGCGAACCCCCGCCCGCGGTCCGGATCGGCCGCCGAGACCACGATCAGCAGCGGAACCAGGGTGAGGAACCCGAGCGCCGCGAAGCCCAGCGCCCGCTGAGACAGCTGCAGATCCCCGCCCCGTGCCCAGCCACGCCCGACCGGCGACCGGCGGATCCACCGGCGCAGCCGTCGATACGGAGACGGACGGCCTGCAGCGCTGGGGGGCTCCATCGGCATGCATGTCGACTACCACACTCGGTGCGCCGCTGCTGGAGGGCGCGGCCCGGGAGCCGATCCCGGGCCGCGCCCTCCACCTGCGGGACGAATCGGCCGGCGCTGTGGCTGCCGGCAATCAGCAACAGAACGTCCACGCGGATCCAGTCCATGAGATGGCCCGGCTCCGGGTGAGCCCGTGCGTACGCCGGCCTCACCCGGTCCGTCAGCGGGCGCGACCGCCGCCGGCGGGAAACCGGAACCGTTCACCGGCTTCGCCGCGCCACCGTCCGCCTCCACGGCGAGGAGCTCGCTCGCGGTTGCCCGGCCACCGGGCCGGGTTCACGGTGATCCGGGTGGTCAGGCCACTCCGCTCGTCGATCGTGGCGGCCAGGGAGGGAGCTCGGGGAGGACTGTCATCGGCGGGCGCGGTCGTCGTCCTCCTCCTCATCCGGCTCGAAGCCCTCGGCCTCGTCGTCGTCGGCCTCGTCGTACTCGTCCTCGTACTCGTCGTCGTCCTCCGGAGCGTCCTCCTCGTACTCCGCTTCGTCGTCGAAGTCGTCCTCGGCGTCACCCTCTTCGGGCTCCTCCTCGTACTCGCCCTCGGCGTCACCCTCTTCGGGCTCCTCCTCGTACTCGCCCTCGGCGTCACCTTCCTCGGGCTCCTCCTCGTACTCGCCCTCGGTGTCCTCGTACTCCTCGTCCGCGCCTTCCTGGTCCTCCCGCTCCCGGGCGGCCTCCTCCTCTTCCACGGCCTCGTCATGGGTCTTGACGACCTCGCCGTCGCGGATCTCGCCGCGCCAGCCCTCGGCCTCGTCGTTGGTGAGGGAGACGTAGCGCTGGAAGTTCTTGAAGTCCAGCCGCAGGCGGCGGCCCTGGGCACGCCAGATGTTCCCGGTCTTCTCGAAGAAGCCCGCGGGGTAGTACTCGACGACGAGGACGATGCGGGTCAGCGTCGGGGTGATCTCATGGAAGCTCACAGCGCCGCGGGTGCTGCCCTTGGCGCCCTGTGAGGTCCACACGATGCGCTCGTCCGGCACCTGCTCCTGGACGGTGGCCTTGAAACTCCGTTTCGACGGCCCGACCTTGACCTTCCAGTCGGTGGTGACCTCGTCGCCCTGGGAGACGCTCTGCACTCCCTTGGCAAAGCCGCTGAAGTCCTCGTACTTGGTCCAGTGGTCGTACGCGGTGCGCACGGGCACGCCGACGTCGAGGGCCTCGATCATGTTCATCGGCTTCTTGCCGGACTTCCGCCCGGGCTTGCCGCCCCCGCCGAACGCCCCCTTGACCTTGTCGACGACGCTGTCCTTGACGCTCTTCGCCTTCTCGCCGAGGAAGGCCTTGATCGGCGAGTCACCCTGCAGGACACGGGCGCCGACCTTCGGCAGCACCCCCCCGTTCTCGGCGACCTCCCCGAGTTGACCCGTAAGGTCGGAGACCTTGTCACCGGCCTTCTCGACCAGGTGCTCCATCTGCGCCCCGAGATAGTGAACGGCCTCCTCACGCAGCTTGTCGAAACCCGATTTTTCGGACGACTCTTCCGGGGACTTTTCGCGCGACTCACGTTCCGTCGTGGCCATGGCCTACCTCCTGCCGCTGGAGCGGGTCGAGGACCTGCCGGATGCGGTCTTCTTCGCTGCGGTCTTCTTGGCCGCGGCCTTCTTCGCGGGGGCCTTCTTGGCCGCGGTCTTCTTCGCGGGGGCGGACGCCTTCGGTCCTGCCGCCTTCTTGGCCGCAGTCTTGGCCGGCGCTGCGCGACCCGTCGAGCGTTTGGCGGGTGCGGCACCCTTGGCGGGCGCCTTCTTCGCGGGGGCGGACGCCTTCGGTCCTGCCGCCTTCTTGGCCGGCGCCGCGCGACCCGTCGAGCGTTTGGCTGGAGTGGGTCTCTTCGCCGGGGCCTTCTTGGCGGCCGTGGTCGGCCTCCGGGTCGGGGCCTTCTTCGCCGGCTTGCCTTCAGGCGAGGGCTCAGGCGAAGGCTCGGCCCTGCGGGCCGACCGCGAGGTGCGACCAGCGCGGCCCCGCGCAGCACGCTCCTGCGCCGGCTCTTCGGGCTCTTCCTCGTCCTCGGGTTCCTCGGGCTCTTCCTCGTCCTCGGGTTCCTCGGGTTCTTCCTCGTCCTCGGGCTCTTCGGGTTCTTCCTCGTCCTCGGGCTCCTCGGGCTCCTCTTCGTCCTCGGGTTCCTCGGGCTCCTCTTCGTCCTCGGGCTCTTCGGGTTCTTCCTCGTCCTCGGGCTCTTCGGGCTCCTCCTTCGGCTTGCCGATGTTGAGCGTGCGCTCGTGCAGGGACTCGGCGAACTCGCCGACGCGTCGGTTGGCCGCAGCGACCAATGCCTTCTTGCCCGTCTCCAGCAGCTCCCCCTTGACCTGCTCGCCCAGCTCCGCGACCTGCGGAACCTCGCCCAGCTTCCGGAGCCCCTCGGTGGCGAGTTGCTTCGGATCGAGGCCGAACCGCCTTCCGGCGATGTACGTCGCGACGGCGAAGGCGAGCCGCCCCTTCTTCGTGCGTCCGAGAACGTATCCGCCGGCGACCGCGGCGCCCAGAGCGACCTTGGTGGTGTTGTTCATGAAGTCATCCCTTCGGCTCGTGTCCCCCTTCCCGATCGGGCACCGCGTCCAGGGGCGTACACGGCGGCGCGAGGGCCCGTACCCGCGACGGGAGCGTTGCACCGGGCTCGCCACCACGTTCCCGGCGAGCGGGCACACGCGGTGCGGCCGGAGGGCCTGACCCACCCCGGCGCGCGGGGCGTCATGACGTCCCGTCACTCACGCGCACCCCGTCAACCGCGTTGTGACACCGCGAGGGACGGACCCTCTCGGCGCTCGGGGCCGCGGCGAGCCGTATCTCCAGTCTGGTCAGTCGGCCCGGTGAGTGCACGCGGGGTACGGAGCTTCTGTACGGCGGCGGCGTGTGGCAAACCATGTTGTCCCGGTGGGCCCGGGGCCGACATCAACGGTCGTCCCGTGCATCGGACGTGCGCGGCTGCGCCGCCGATCCGGGCAGGGGACAATGGGACAGCAGGACGGAAGTAGCGCTGATGGGTGCAACCGATACGCCCGATTCCGGAGCAGGCAGATGGCCGCAGGCAGTGAGCACGGTGCCACGGCCGGTAGGCGTGCCCGTGAAGGCTCCCACGAGCCGCGAACAGCCCCTCGCCGCCGTGTAGCCAAGCCCGCGCGGCGGGTCTCGGCCCCCCGTGCCATCCGTTACGCGGCCGAGCAACTCGCCGAACTGCTCGGCCGGCCGCCGGAGTCGGTGTCGGCGCTGAAGCCGACCGAGGAGGGCTGGCAGGCCGACGTGGAGGTGGTGGAACTGGAACGGATCCCGGACACGACCAGCGTGATGGCCAGTTACCGCGTCACGCTCGACGAGGACGGCGAACTGCTCGGCTACGAGCGGATCCGCCGCTACAGCAGGGGGCAGGTCGACCGGCCGACGTGACACTCACCCGGCTGCAGTGGGGGCACACCCGCCGGAAGCACCGGCGGCCGGTGAAGGGAGGCACCCGTGACGGTGGTGCCGCAAGGCCAAGCCGGCGTTTCCCGTGGCGGGAGCACCGGCAGTCTCTACGACATTCTCGAGCTGATCCTCGACCGCGGGCTGGTGATCGACGTCTTCATCCGGGTCTCCCTGGTCGGCATCGAGATCCTGAAGATCGACATCCGGATCGTCGTCGCCAGCGTCGACACGTATCTGCGGTTCGCCGAGGCCTGCAACCGCCTCGACCTGGAGGCCGGGCGGAAGGCGCCGAGCAAGCTCACCGACATCGTCGGCGAGGTCACCGAGGGAGGTGCACACGGCAAGAGCAAGGGCGCTCTGTCCGGCGCCGTGGAGGCCGTCACCGACGCGCTCCACCTCGGAAGCGACGACGAGGACGAGAAGGAGCCCGCGCCCAAGCGTGAACGGCCGGCCCGCAGGCCCGCCCGGCGCCGGGAGGAATGACGTGTCCGTGTACGTGTACTCCATCACCGCCGCCTCCCACCCCCGCCAGTTGGCCGGGCTCGTCGGCGTGGGCGAGCCTCCCTCGACGCTCCGCAGCGTGTGCGCCGGGCCGCTCTGCGCGGTCGTCAGCGACGCCCCCGACGAACTGCGGCCCAAACGCCGCGACCTCACCGCGCACCAGAGCGTCCAGGAACGCCTGATGTCCGACGGCACCGTGCTGCCGCTGCAGTTCGGCCTCACCGCCCCGGACGACGACGCGGTACGGGCGGCGCTCACCGAACGCCACGACGAGTACCTGGAGCGCCTCACCGCCCTGGAGGGCTGCGCCGAGTACCACCTGAAGGCGGCCATCGACGAGAGCGCCCTGCTGCGCCAGATCCTGCTGGATTCCCCCGAGGCCAGGCAGCTCAACGACGAGATCACCGGCGGCAACACCAACCCGGACCTGCCGCTGGCCCTCGGCGAACTGGTCGCCAACGAGGTCCGGGCCCGCCACTACGCGCTGGCCACCGGCATCACCGAGGCCCTGCGGCCCCACGCCCGCCAGGAGGTCAACTCCGAGCCGACGGGAGACGACTTCCTCAACGTCTCCTTCCTGGTGGACCGGGAGCACGAGCAGCTGTTCCTCGCGGCCGAGAAGGGCCTCACCACCGAACTCGGCGACGACTTCGACTTCCGGCTGCACGGCCCGCTGCCCGCCTACAGCTTCGTCTGAGGAAGGAGGAAGCCGCCATGGGCCTGCTCACCCAGATCCTCACCCTCCCGCTCGCGCCGCTGCGCGGCACGGTCTGGGTGCTGGAACGCGTGGTGGAGACCGCCGAGAACGAGTACTACGATCCCGGACCCGTCCAGCAGGAACTCGGCGCTCTGGAGCGGGCACTCCTGGCCGGTGAGATCGACGACGAGACGTTCGACCGGCGTGAGGACGAGCTCCTCGACCGCCTGGACGAGATCAGGGCCCACAGGCAGCAGACCGGCACCTGACAGTGCACCGCGCAACCCCGGCCGGAGAAGGAGGCGAAACGACCGTGACCGAGCCCGTCGCCAACCGCCTGGGTTCCTTCCCCTCCAGATCGGCGCCGCCCGGGGGGCAGTCCTCGGCCAGCCTCGCCGACATCCTGGAACGCGTGCTGGACAAGGGCATCGTCATCGCCGGGGACATCCAGATCAACCTCCTCGACATCGAACTGCTCACCATCAAACTGCGCCTGCTGATCGCCTCCGTGGACAAGGCCAAGGAGATGGGCATCGACTGGTGGGAGCACGACCCCTCACTGTCCTCCCGGGCCGGGAGCAGGGAGCCGCTGGAGGAGGAGAACCGGCGCCTGCGCGAACAGCTCGAGGCCCTGCGGGCCGAGAAGGGCCTGCCGCCCGCCGCGGCCGCCGACGAGAAGCCTGCGCGCCGGCCCGCACGCACGAAGCGGACACCGCCCCGCACCCGGCCAGACACGGGGGACGAGCCATGACCGGGCCGCACCTCGCCTACACCTACGCCATCGCCCGGTACACCGACGGACTCGCGCAGGTCGTCGCGGCCCTCACCGGAGTGGCCGCCTCGCGTGTCCACCTCGTGCAGCCCACGCGCGGCCGTGACCCGGTGGCCGCCGTCAGCCCGGTGCCGGCCGAGGACTTCGACGAGACCGCACTCCGGCGCCACCTGGAGGAACTCGCGTGGCTGGAGGAAGTCGCCCGGAGCCACCACGGCGTGATCGAGGCGATCGCCGCGCACACCACCGTCCTGCCGCTGCGGCTGGCCACCGTCCACCTCGACGACGGCCGCGTACGTGCCGTGCTCGACGCCCGGCAGGAGACCTTCCTCGACCGCCTCACCCAGCTGGCCGACCGGCTGGAGTGGGGCGTCAAGCTCTATCTCGACGCCCCTGCCACCCCGCCCCCGCCCCCACCGGCGGACCTCGGCCCCGGACGCGCCTACCTCCACCACCGCCGGGCCGAACAGGACCTCCGGCAGGACAGCCACGACGCGGCCCGGACGGCCGCCGAGCGGATCGACGCAGCCGCACGGCTCCACGCCGTCGACCGCGTCCGCCACCGCGTCCAGCAGGGCGAACTCGCTCCGGGGCCCGGCACCAACGTCACCAACGACGCCTACCTCGTCCCCGTGGAACGCGCGGAGGCCTTCCGGGCCGACGTGATGCGGTCGACCGACGGCCTGCCCGGGATCCGGGTCGACGTCACCGGCCCCTGGGCCCCCTACTCCTTCGCCGCCCCGCACGAAGAGGAAGACACCGCGCCGTGAGGGCAGCCAACGACCGATCGGCCGCCCCCGACGCCCCCCTGCCGCAGCGCCAGGTCGCCCTCATCGACCTGCTCGACCGCCTGCTCGGCAGCGGCGTCGTCCTCACCGGCGACATCGTCCTGTCCATCGCGGACATCGACCTCGTCCGGATATCGCTGCGAGCACTCATCGTGTCCATCAGTGAACAGCACCCCGCACCGTGGGCCACGGGCGTCCCGCAACCACCCGGACGGCCATGACGGACACACCCCGTCCCTCCGACCGCTTCGACGAAGTCGCCGAAGCGGCCACCCGCGCCTTCCGACTGCTGCCTGCCACGCCCCGCGACGACCCCCGGCTCCTCGCCCCCGGGCCCCGGGGCCCGGCCCGGAGGATCAGTACCGGTCCGGACACCGTCGAACGCGACCTCATGAAGCTGGTCCTCACCATCGTCGAACTCCTGCGCCAGCTCATCGAACGCCAGGCACTCCACCGCGTCGAGTCCGGTGACCTCACCGACGCTCAGGAAGAAACCCTCGGCGCCACCCTCATGGCCCTCCACGACCGCATGACCGAACTCTGCACCCGCTACGGCCTGACCCTTCAGGACCTCAACCTCGACCTCGGCCCGCTCGGCACCCTCCTCCCGCCGCCGGACTGACACCTCGGCACGCAGGTGCGGCACAGGCCGGACGGAAGCCGACTGCCCGCCTCGACGGTGCACTCGTCACCGCTCCCGGGCATGGGGAGCAACCCGAAGACACACAGGACGACCACGTGCGGGCAGCGGCGTGCAGGGCCGCACCGGCACATCCCCGACCGACCCGATCCGGCGAAGGCCGTGACGCGCGGCGCGGGTCACGGCCGGACCGGAAGCCGTACTCCATGCCCGGGCTCGACGAACGCCGTGAACGGGCCGGTCGCCCTTCACCCGCCGGTCCAGCAGGTGCAGCAGGTCGGTCGCCCCCGGCAGCCTGTCAGGCGCGGACGGCACGGGATCGGACGGCACGGGATCGGCGGGCACCGGACGTGTGAGCCCGAGCCCGGCGGGCAGACGCGAGGCCATGCCTCGCCCTACGGAGGAACCAGCCCATGTCCACTGATGCCATTGTTCTGCTGAAGGAGGACCACAAGGAGGTGCGCCGCCTCTTCCGGGCCTTCGAAGCCGCCGACGAGAACGCCAAAGAGGTCAAGTCGGACCTCGTGAGCAGGATCGTGGAAGCACTGACGGTCCACACCTTCATCGAGAACGAAGTCATGTACCCCGCGATCCGTGAACTCGTTCCCGCACTCGAACAGGACATCCTGGAGTCCTTCGAGGAGCACCACGTCGCCGACCTGCTGTGCGCCGAACTCGACGCGATGGACCCGGACGACGAGCGGTTCGACGCGAAGACCACCGTCCTCGTCGAAGCCGTCGGCCACCACATCCAGGAGGAGGAGGACGACTGGTTCCCCCAGGTCCGTGACGCCCTGGGCCGCAGGGAACTCCAGGAGATCGGGGCCCGCATGCTTGAGGCCCGCGCCACGGCACCCCGCCGGCCCCGACAGCCCGGCTCGCTCAAGAAGGCCGCCGACGCGATCTTCCGCTGACCGCAAAGGCACGCCGGACAGCCGTACATCGCTCCCGATCCCGTTGCCGAAGGCCCCTGCCCGGGGATCGGCCCCGCTCCGCAGCCGTGCAGCGCCGGACTGGGCCGGCCGAGGAGGCGTCACGCCGGAGGCCGCAATGATCGTCCGCGGCGTCGCAATCCTCCTCGTCATCGGCCCGGTCGCCGGCGTCGGCTTCCCGTGGACGATCGGCCTTGTCCCGCTCCTCATCGGACTGATCCTCCGGATCATCGGAGCCGTCGGCCACGAGGCCGGAGGCCGTCGCCCATACCTGGTGAACCGTCAAACGGTCCCCGGCCGTGAACCGGAGTCGTCACCGGGCAGGCGTGCCCCATGCCCCGACGGCCGCCTCGCCCGCAAGCGTCGAAGTGCCGCGTCCGCCGGTGCTTGCGGCCGGTGACCGGGGGCGGGCCCCGCGCAGCGTCCGGGCGAGGGGATCCTCGGCACCCACTCCCACCGGTCCGTGGAGCCCGTCCGTCTCTTCATCGGCGACGACGGCATCGAGATCGGCGTGGACGTCGCGGCCGCCGGCAGGGAGGACCTCCGATTCCTGGCGGAAGCGCTGCTACGGGCGGAGTTCGCCTGAGTCTCATCACCCCACACGACCTCACGGCGCAGGACGTGCGGTCCGCGGTGGAGTCGCTGAAGTCACCGCCGGTCGAGGCGCGGCCAGGGCGGCCCGGCGTGGCCGAGGTCGAGACCTCGGCATGGGACCGGCGTGTCGGCCGGTAGGTGGTACGGCCGGCGGCCGGACGCGGTGCGGGCCGCCGGCGCCGGGATCCGGCGTTCGCCAGCCGCACGGGGGCGGGCACGCGGGCGAATGCTTGGCGGGGGGCCGCGACGGGCGTACCGTCGGAGGAGACCCGAACGAACGCCTCCCCCTTCTGCGGGCGGGAGACTCGTCGGGTCCGATCTGCCGCCCCAGACCCCGGCTGCGCCGCACCAATGGCGAAGGAGCCGGGATGGCCGTCACAGACCGCCGCGCCTCATCACTCTCCGACGGCGGCACCGACACCGCGCAACGCAGCACCGTCCCGGTGCCCTACGACGGGGTCTCGCCGTTCCCTCGTGTCGACCCCGCCGACCGGCACCGCATCCCCCGATGGCAACTGGCTGCCACCGCAGTCGTGGTGACGTTCCCGTTCATCGCGCTGGTGATCGCCGTCGGATGGCTGTGGGGCAGCCTCGTCGGCCCGACCGATCTGATCCTGGCCGCCGCGTTCTACTGCCTCACCTGCCTCGGCGTGACACTCGGCTTCCACCGCGGCCTCACCCACGGCAGCTTCACACCCAACCGCCCGGTGAAGATCGCGACGGCGATCGCCGGGTCGATGAGCTTCCAGGGTGACGTGATCACCTGGGTCGCCACCCACCGCCGCCACCACGCCTTCACCGACCGCCCCGGCGATCCGCACTCCCCGTTCCGGTTCGGCACCAGCCTCGCCGGTGAGCTGCGCGGTCTTGTCCATGCCCACGTCGGCTGGCTGTTCACCGCCGACGTCACCCCGCCCGCCCGCTACGCACCGGACCTCCTCGCCGATGCGGACCTGCGAGCCGTCTCCCGGGCGTTCCCCGCCCTGTGCGCGCTCTCCCTGGCGCTGCCCCTCGGGCTCGGCTGGGCCGTCAGCGGGAGTTGGCACGGCGCACTCACCGCCCTGGTGTGGGCCGGCCTCGTCCGGGTCGCCCTGCTGCAGCACGTGACGTGGAGCGTGAACTCGCTGTGCCACATGATCGGCCGACGCCCCTTCCGCACCCGCCGCCACGACCGCGCCACCAACCTGTGGCCCCTCGCGCTGCTGTCCTTCGGCGAGAGCTGGCACAACCTCCACCACGCCGACCCCACCTGCGCCCGCCACGGCGTCGACCGCGGACAGATCGACCCCACGGCCGCCGTCATCCGCCTGTTGGAGCGCCTCGGCTGGGTGCACGACGTCCGCTGGCCCGTCCCCGGCCGGCTCGAAACCCGACGGCTGTCCTGATCACTTGGAGCCGCACCATGCCCACCCCCGCTCCGGCCCTCCGCGTCACCGTTCTGCGTTCCGTGCCCGCCCGGCGCGCCACCGTCCACGTGGCCGGCGAGCTCGACCTCGACTCCCTGGCGCCGCTGCGCAAGGCGCTCCACCGCTGCCTGAGCGCGGGGATCAGCACCATCGACATCGACACCCGGGACATCACCTTCTGCGACGTCCGCGGCCTCAATCTGCTGCTGATCGCGGCCCGCCGGGCTGCCTCGGCCGGAGGCATCCTGACGGTGCGACGCCCATCCGCCTCGGTGGCCCGCCTGCTGGACCTCACCGACACCACCGACTACCTGATCCCGGCACCGGGCCCGCCCCCGGCCGCACCCGGCCACGCGCCGAGTGCCGCGGCCGGGTACGCGTCGTGAGCGGTCATGATCAGCGACCTGATGGCCCGGACCCTGCCCCGGCTCCGAAGACAGGCGGGCACCCTGGAGCTCGACGCGCTCCGCGAGGCGGGGCGGCTCGCTCTCGGTGTGGACTGCCTCGCCGTCTCGCTCCTCACCACCGATACCGGCAGACGCGAGCCCCTGTGGTACTCCGGCGCCCTCGCGCGCCGTTTCGAGGACATCGAATACGTGCTCGGGTCGGGCCCGAGCGGTGAGGCCGCCGCCCGCGGCCGGCCCGTCCTGGTTCCCGACCTGGCCGCGACCCGCGCCGAGCGCTGGCCGATGCTGGCCGCCGAGTCGGCGCCGCTGCCTGTCCTGGCGGTCTTCTGCTTCCCCCTCGGCGTCGGCGCCGTCCACCTCGGCACCCTCACCGCAGTGCGCCGCACCCGCGGACCGCTCACCGGAGCCCAGACCGACGACGCCTTCGCCCTCGCCGCAGCGATCACCTCGCTCTGCCTGGCCGTCCCGGACCACGACGCCGGCACGCCGGAGGAGGACCCGCCGGCGCTCCTGCGGGCCGTCGTCCACCAGGCGACCGGCATGCTCAGCGTGCAGCTGGGCGTCCCGCTGTCCGAGGCCCTGGCCAGGCTCTGCGCGTGCGCCTACGCGTCCGGGCGGCCGGTCGGCGACATCTCCCGCGACATCGTCGACCGCCGCCTCCGGCTGGGCGAGAATGAGGAAAGGAATAGCTTCGGGCGAGAAGGACCGGCTCCATGACGCGTGTGCAACGACTGACCGAGGTGTTCGTGGAGGTCGCCAACTCGCTGACCGATGATTTCGGTGTCATCGAATTCCTGCAGCAGCTGTGTGAGCGCTGCGTGGAACTCCTCGACGTCGAGGCGGCGGGAATCCTGCTCACCGACCAGCAGGGCCGGCTCATGACCATCGCCGCCTCCGACGAGCGCACGCACATGCTGGAACTCTTCGCCCTCCAGCACGACCAGGGTCCCTGCGTGGACTGCTACCGCACCGGCACCGCGCGGGTCGGCATCGACCTCACCGATGTGCAGGTCGCCTCGGAATGGCGGGCCTTCGCATCCCAGGCCCTGCAGATCGGCTTCGTAACCGCCAACGCGATCCCGATGCGGCTGCGCGGCCGGGTGATCGGCACCCTCGGCCTGTTCCAGAGCACACCCGGCCGGCTGAGTGCCGACGACATCATGCTCGCCCAGGCCCTCGCGGACGTCGCCACCGTCGCCATCCTCCGGCAGCGCACCCTCGACGACAGCGAACTCGAACGCGGCCAGCTCCAGTCCGCGCTGACCAGCCGGATCGCCGTCGAACAGGCCAAAGGCGTCCTCGCCGAGCGCTGGCAACTCTCCCTGGACGACGCGTTCGCCGCCTTCCGCACCTATGCCCGGGCGCACCGGCTCCGGCTCGCGGAACTGGCCGGGGAGATCGCGAGCGGGAAGTTCGACACCGACCGGATCCCCCACCCGGTCGCCGAGTAGCACCACGCATCGGCCCTTCCGGCGGCAAGCCCTTGGTGCCGTGCAGTGAGAGGTTCCTCCACGATCGTTCCGCTGGATCACACGCCGCTGCGCGGAAGGCCGCCGCCGCGGGCGGTGGGGCGTCGTCAGCTGGTGCCACCGTTGACGACGGGGCTCTGGATGGCGCCGACGGTGAGCTTGCGGCGGTTCAGGATCTCGTCGTAGGTGCCGTCCGCGACGATCCGCCGCATGGCCTTGGCGAGGACGTCGCGCAGCTGCTGGTCGCTCTTGCGCAGGGCGATGCCGTACGGCTTGGGCTGGAGCTGGGGGCCGGCGATGTCGAAGGCCTTGCCGCCGGCCGCGGTCTGCGAGTTGTAGAGCGCCTTGGGGTAGTCGGTGACGTAGGCGTCGACCCGTCCGCTGCGGAGTTCCTCCATGGCCCCGGCGTCGTCCGTGGTCTCCTCGACCTTCAGCGGCTTGCCCTGGCCGTCGCAGACCGCCTTCTGGCGGACGGCGAGGTCGTTGTGGGTGGTGCCCTTCTTGACGGCGACGCCGTGCCCGCACAGGTCGTCGATCTTGGCGATCTTCGCCGGGTTGCCCTTGCCGACCATGATGCCGATGCCGGCCATGTAGTAGTCGACGAAGTCGACGCCGTCGTTGACCTGCTTGCCGGTCTTGTCCAGCCCCTGGCGGCGGTTGAGGTTGTCGGTGATGCCGGACATCGCGACGTCGTACTTCTTGTCCAGCAGCCCCGGCAGCACGTTGCTGAACGGGCCGGCGTCCTGGAACTCGACCTTGACGCCGAGGACCTTGGCCATCGCGGCGCCGAGGTCGGGGTCGAGGCCGTCCGGCTGGCCCTCCGTGCCGCGGAAGATCACCGGGGCGGCGGTGAGCGAGGCGCCCACCCGGATCACCCCGGCCTTCTTGACGGCCTCGGGGAGCTGGTCGTGGAGGTCGGCCTCGCTCTTGCCGGAGCCGGTTGCGCTGCAGGCGCTCAGCAGCAGGGCGGAGGAGAGGACGGCGGTGACGGCGGTGCGGCCGCGCCCGGGCAGAGAAGTCATCGTATTCCCAAGTCGTTTCAGAGCGCGGCAAGTTCGGGACACGACGACACAAGGCAGTCCGAGGGCTCTCACAGGCCCCGCTCCGGTGAGATGAGTCGCCTCCGGCCGCCGAGGCCGCCCGGGCATGCCGGGGCGACCTCCGGAGGGACGCTGTACCCGGCCGATGATAGTTCGCAGGGCCGTGGACACGACACGGGGGGTCCCGCTCAGCGGACACCGGTGCCGCGGTTTGCGGTTCCGTCCGGCCGCCCGCTTTAATGAATGAACAGGCATTTATTAATGGGAGGAGCGGACATGGCCGGGCGTCCCCGCGGGGTCGACGACGTGGTGATCCTGCGCGCGACCGCGGAGGTGATCGGCCGGGTCGGCCCGGCCGGGCTCACGCTGGCCGCGGTCGCCCGGGAGGTCGGACTCGTGCCCGGCACCCTCGTCCAGCGCTTCGGTTCCAAGCGCGGCCTGCTGGTCGCGCTCGCCGAGCAGTCCGTCAAGGACGCCGACGCGACGGCCGGCCGGGCGCGCGCGGAGCACGGCACGGCCCTCGACGCCCTCGCCGCGCTGGTCACCGAGTGGCTGGCGCCCATGGACACCCCCGAGCGCTTCGCCAACCACCTGGCCTTCCTCTGCCTGGACCTCACCGACCCGCAGCTCCACCGGCACGCCCTGGCCGCCCACCTCGCCCAGCGCCGGGCGGTCGAGCGGCTGCTCGCGTCCGCCGCACCCGCCGGCGAGCTGCGCGAGGGCACGGACACCGCCGCCCTCGCGGGCTCCGTGCAGGCGGTCACCACCGGCGCCGGCCTGACCTGGGCGCTGGAGCGCAGCGGCACCCTCGCCGAGCGGGTCGAGTACGAGCTGCGGGCCCTGCTCGCCCCGCACACGACGGCCCCGCACGCGGCCGCCTCGTCGGCTACCGCCCCGCACGCGACCGCCCGTCACTCCGACGCTCCCCGCCACCCCGACCGCCCCCGCACCCCGGAGGAAGCATGACGATCGAGACCCGGCCGCTGGCCGGCACGGTGGCCCTGGTCGCCGGCGGCACCCGCGGCGGCGGCCGCGGCATCGCCGTCGAACTCGGCGCCGCCGGCGCCACGGTGTACGTCACCGGCCGCAGCAGCACGGCCGGCCGCTCGGACCTGGACCGCCCCGAGACCATCGAGGAGACCGCGGCGCGGGTCACCGAAGCCGGCGGCCTCGGCATCCCCGTGCGCACCGACCACGGCAGCCCGCAGGAGGTCCGCGCCCTGGTCGACCGGATCGCGGCCGAGCAGGACGGCCGGCTCGACCTCCTGGTCAACTCCGTGTGGGGCGGCGACGCCCTCACCGACTGGGAGCACCCGCTCTGGGAGCAGGACCTGGAGACCGGACTGCGCCTGCTGCGCCGGGCGGTGGAGACCCACGTGATCACCAGCCGCCACGCACTGCCGCTGATGGTCGCCCGCGGCAGCGGCCTGGTCGTCGAGGTGACCGACGGCAACACCGCCCGCTACCGCGGCAGCTTCTTCTACGACCTCGCCAAGTCCACGGTGATCCGGCTCGCCGTGGCGCAGGCCGCCGAGTTGAAGCCGCACGGCGTCGCGGCGGTCGCGATCACTCCGGGCTTCCTGCGCTCGGAGGCCATGCTCGACCACTTCGGCGTCACCGAGGCGAACTGGCGCGACGGTGTGGCGAAGGACCCGGACTTCGCCCACTCCGAGACCCCCGCCTACCTCGGCCGCGCGGTGGCCGCCCTCGCCGCCGACCCCGCCGTCATGGCCAAGAGCGGCCGCGCGCTCGCCACCTGGGGCCTGTACCGGGAGTACGGGTTCACCGACGTCGACGGCACGCAGCCGGACTTCGCCGCCCACTGGGCGCGGAGCCTGGAGGGCCGGTACGGGCCGCTCGGCGACCCGCTGTAGCCGCCCGGCCCTCAGGCGTCCAGCAGCACCCCGGGGTTGAGGACGCCGTGCGGGTCGAGCGCGTCCTTGGCGGCGCGCAGCGCCAGGGCGAAGGGCTCCGGGCGCTGCCGGTCGTAGGACCGGCGGTGGTCGCGGCCGACGGCGTGGTGGTGGGTGATCGTGGCGCGGTGGCGGTGCAGCACGTCCTCCGCCACGGCCTTGAGCTCGTCCCAGACGGCGTCCTCGTCCCCGTCCCGGCCGCCCGCGATCACGGTGAAGTAGGGGGCGGCGCCGTCGGGGTAGACGTGGGTGAGGCGGCAGTTGACGAGCGCGGGGTGGCCGGTGGCCTTCCGCGCCGCCGCGCCGACCTCGCTGCGGACGTCGTCGATCAGGGCCGGGATCCGGTCCCAGGTGGCGGCCGTCTCGAAGGTCTCGACGACCGCCCCCATGCGGGCGAGTCCGTCCCGCAGGTACGGCATCCGCAGGAAGGCGCTGCGCCAGGCCCCGACCGCGGCGTCCGGTGGCGCGCCGTCGCCGCCGGTCGGGTCCGCGGTGCCGCCGTGCGCGAGGGGGGCGTCGACGGCGAGGGCGAGCCGGTCCCCGACGGGGGCGGTGGCCGACTCGAAGCCGAGCACCAGGACGGCCGAGCCGTCGTGGGAGGCGCCGGAGAGCGCGGCCTCGCCGGCGTCCAGCAACCGGCAGTTGGCGGGCAGCAGGTCGGACTGGGCGACGGCGCGCACCGCGTCCAGGGCGTCCTGGAAGCGGGCGAAGGCGACCGCCGCCGAAGCCTTGTGGTGCGGGCGCTCCTGCAGTCGCATCCAGGCCTGCGTGATGATGCCGAGGGCGCCCTCCGAGCCGAGGAAGAGCCGGTCGGGGGAGGGGCCGGCGCCGGAGGAGGGCAGCCGCCAGGAGGTGCCGGCGCCGGCGGGGGTGACCACCCGCAGGGACTGGGCGAAGTCGTCGATCCGGGTGCGGCCGGTGGCGTAGTGGCCGCCGGCCCGGGTGGCGAGCCAGCCGCCGAGGGTGGAGAACTCGAAGCTCTGCGGGAAGTGGCGCAGCGTCAGCCCGTGCGGCCGCAGCCGGTCCTCCAGGGCCGGGCCGAGGATGCCGGCCTGGACGAGGGCCGAGCGGCCGGCGGTGTCGACCTCCAGCACGGCGTCCATGGCGCTGAGGTCGAGGGAGAGCACGGCGCGGTGGGCGTCCCCGCGGTACTCCACGCCGCCGACGACCGAGGAGCCGCCGCCGTAGGGGACGACGGCCACGCCCTGCTCGCCGGCCCACTCCAGCAGGTCGGCGACGTCCCGGTCGGAGCGCGGGTGGGCGACCAGGTCGGGGATCCGGCCCGGGCGGCCGCGCAGCGCGCGGGCCACGTCGCGGAAGGCCTTGCCCATGGCGTGCGAGGCGCGCGCGGCCGGGTCGTCGGTGACCAGCGGGGCGAGGGCGGCCGGCGGGGTGGCCGCCGGCGGGCCGATCCGCAGGTCGGCGATCCGCGGGAGGGGGAGCGGGCGGGCCAGGGTGCCGGGGACGAGGGCGCCCATCGCGACGCACTCGGCGTCGTCCGGGTGGGCGTCGGCCCAACCCCAGCCCCACCAGGAGCGGGTGCGGTGCGTGCGGGGTGCGGCGGCCTCGGCCATGGGGCTCCCTCGGGCGGCGGTGGCAGGAACTTACCAAGCGGTAAATTACCGTAGGGTAAGATCAAGGGCATGGCAATCCCCCCTTCCCGGGCCGGCACCAAGGGCGTCCCGCGGGCCGACCGCGAACGGCAGATCCTCGCGGCCGCCACCGAGGAGTTCGGCCGCCGCGGCTACGAGGCCACCTCGCTCGCGGCCGTCGCCGCACGCGTCGGCGTCACCAAGACCCTGCTGCACCAGTACTTCGGCCCCAAGCAGGACCTCTACCTCGCCTGCCTCGCCCCGGTCGGCGACCGGCTGCTGGAGGCCGTCCGCACCGCCATGGCCGCGGACGGCGACGACCGGCCGCCGACGCCCCTGCGGGTGCTGCACAACCTCTTCACCGCACTGGAGGGGCAGCGCGAGGCCTGGTTCGTCCTCTACGACGGCTCACTGCCGCCCGACAGCGAACCCGCCCGGCTCGCCGCCCGCTACCGGGTCGCCGTCGACGACCTCGCCGCGGCCGGCACCCTCGACCTCCTCCACCGGACCGGCCCCGCCGACGACCCCGGGGCGGACCGGACCGAACCGGACCCGCTCGACGCGGACGCCCTCGCCCACGCCTGGCGCGGCCTGGCCACCGCCCTGGTCCGCTGGTGGATCAAGCACCCCGAGGAGTCCGCGGACGCGATGGCGCAGCGCTGCGCACGCCTCTTCGCCGCCGCCCGCACCGCCCTCGGACCGGCCGCGCCCTGACCCGCTGCCGCGAGCCGTCCGGACGAGTGCGGCCCGCGGGCGCGTCCTCAGAGCTCACGGGTGCACCACAGGGAGGTACCCCCCAGCGCCCCCGGAGTGACCGCCCGAGCGCCTTCGAAGACATGCGCCCGGCCCCGGCAGCGGCGTGCTGCTGCCGGGGCCGGGGCCGGATGCCGCCGTTACGCGGGGGTCTCGGCGGTGTGCAGGCCGCTCACCTCCGCCGCCGTCAGGGCCCGGTCGTAGGCGTGCACCTGGTCGACCGAACCGTTCCAGAAGTCGGTGTTCTGGCCGTTGTACTTGGCGCGGCCGATCGCGAGCGGGCCGGTGCTGACGTCGGCCGGGCCGGAGGGCACGGACGCGGCGAGGACGCCGTCGACGTACAGCTGGATGGTGTTGCCCGCCCCGTCGTGCACGCCGACCAGGTGGTACCAGCGGCCGAGCTGCGGGGTGATCGGCAGCCGGGCTCGGTTGCCGCCGGGCAGGCTGAAGGCGAACGCCCCCTGGCCGTACTGCAGGTAGAAGGGGTTCTCGACGCGCCGGCCGTCCTGGCTGAGGGCGGAGGCGTAGTTGCCGGGCAGGGCGTCCAGGGTCACCCAGGCCGACACCGAGTAGCTCTTGGTGGTGTCGAGGACCGGGCCGGCGGTCTGCGCGTACTGGCCCTGGCCGTTGACCTTCAGGGCGCTGCCGCTGACGCCCGGCGCCCAGGAGGCGCCGTTCAGCGTGAGGTCGGCGTGGTTGGGGCCCTGGTCGGCGGCGGTGGGGCCGGTGCCCTCGTCGAGCGCCCAGGAAGCGCCGCCGTGCAGCTCGGAGCGGGCGCCGGCGGCGGCGCCGGCCGCGATGACCTTGAGGTTGACCGCGCGGACCTGGGCGGCGTCGACCTTGATCTGCCGACGGTCGTACGTCCAGAGGCCGTTGAGCTCGTTCTCCACGTCGGTGACCTGGGTGTAGACCGAGCCGGAGAGCTCGGCGCCGGCCGCCGCCAGGTAGAAGGTCTCGGTGTTTTGGACGTACTTCTGGGTGAGCGCCGCCTTGTCCGCCACACCGCTGTAGATCACGGTCGGGGCGCCGGGCCACATGTGGCCGGGGGAGCGGAGGGTGAAGCCGCCGTGCTCGCCGTCCATGGCGGCCCGGGTGGCGTCCGGGAAGGCCGGGTCGGTGTTGCCGTAGTCGTGGTGGTCGATGATGTCGCCCTTGCCGGAATCACCCTTGGAGGCGCAGCAGTTGACCCCGCTGTGGGCGTTGACCAGGCGGGACGGGTCGGCCGCCTTGACCGCCTCGGTGAGCTTGCCGGTCTCCGTCCGGTCCCACTCGCCCCAGCCCTCGTTGAAGACGATCCAGCCGATCACCGAGGGGGAGTTGTGCAGCAGCTTCATCTCCGCCGCGCCCTCGTCCTCGAACTCCTGCCGGCCGGCGGCGGTGCTGTAGTCGCCGGAGACGAAGTCCTGCCAGACCAGCAGGCCCAGCTTGTCGGCCTGGTAGTACCAGCGCGGCGACTCGACCTTGATGTGCTTGCGGACGGCGTTGAAGCCGAGGTCCTTCTGCGTCTTCAGGTCGAAGGCGATCGCGGCGTCGCTCGGCGCCGTGTACAGGCCGTCCGGCCAGAAGCCCTGGTCGAGCTGGGCGAGCGAGAAGATCGGCTTCCCGTTGAGGACGATCTTCCGGTACCCGCCGACGTCGGCCAGCGCGATCTTCCGCATGCCGAAGTAGCTCTTGACGGTGTCGGTCGAGCCGCCGCCGGTCAGGGTGACCTTCAGGTCGTAGAGGTACGGGTCGTCGGGCGTCCACAGGTGCTGGTTGCTCACCGGCAGGTGCAGCAGGGTGTTGGCGGGCCCGCTGATCGAGCCGACGGTGTTGCCCTTGGCGTCCTTGGCGACCGCCTTGACCAGCGTTCCGGCGGGCGCGCCGGGGGAGTCGACGGTCAGCGCGAGGGTGCCGGAGTCGATGTCGGGGGTGGCGGTCAGGCTCTCCACCGAGGCGGCGGCGACCGGCTCCATCCAGACGGTCTGCCAGATGCCCGAGGACTGGGTGTAGACGATGCCGCCGGGGGTGTTGGACTGCTTGCCGATCGGCTGGTTCGCCCCGGCCGTGTCGGTGACGGCGACGACGATCTCCTGCGGGCCGGTGCCCTTGACCGCGTCGGTGATGTCGGCACCGAACCCGGTGTACCCGCCGGTGTGCTCGGCCACCTTCGTGCCGTTGACCCAGACCGTCGCCCGGTAGTCGACCGCGCCGAAGTTCAGCTTCAGCCGGTTGTCCTTGCCGATCTTCCAGCCCTTGGGCACGGTGACGGTGCGCCGGTAGAACATGTGGTCCTCGTGCCGCTCCACGCCGGACAGCAGGGACTCGACCGGGTACGGCACGACGATCTTCTCGCCGAGCTCCTTGCCGAAGACCGGCTGCTCGTCGGCGGCCGCGGCGGCGAACTGCCAGGGGCCGTTGAGGTTCAGCCAGTCGTCGCGGACCAGCTGCGGGCGCGGGTACTCGGGCAGCGGGTGGTTCGGGTCGACCTTGTCGCCGAACGGGGTGGTGAGGCGGTGGGTGGAGGCGTTGGCCGAGGTCCGGGCGATCTGCGGCACGGCCTCGCCGCCGGAGGTGAGGGTGCCCGTGCCGTCGTAGCGGAAGCGGACCTGCTGGCCCTTCTGCACCGGCTCGGCGAGCCTGACGATCAGCGACCGCTTGTCGTCGGCGGCGACCGCGACGGACTTCACCGGCATCGGCGTGGTGTCCGCCTCGATCCGCAGGTGCTCGGCGAGGCCCGCCGTGCCGCCGACCTTGCCCTTGAAGGTGGCCTGCAGGCGCAGGCCGTCCCCGGCGACGTCCAGTGCGACCGGGTAGACGCTGAAGCCGTCCGGCGGGGTGAAGGCCGACTCGGGCACCAGCTGCTTCGGCAGACCCGGGCCCGACCAGCGCAGGAACATGTTGGCGCCGCCGACGTCCTGGAACATCTCCAGCCGGAAGTCGTGCCGCTCACCGGCGTTGAGGTGCAGGACGGCGCTGGTCTGCTCGCGGTCCCAGTCCGGCACCCAGTGGTCGATGACCGGCGCACCGTCGACGAACAGCCGGAAGCCGTTGTCGCCGATCGCGTAGAAGGTGTAGTCGCCGGTCGTCGGGGCCTCGATCCGGCCGGTCCACCGGGCCGTGGTGTTCTCCTGGCGTCCCGTCATCTCCTGGAAGGCGCCGGCCAGCCCGGGAAGGTCGATGCTCGGGTCGAGCGAGACGCCGCCGAGCTCCGCGAAGTCGCGGGCGCCCGGGGCCGACATCCGGTAGTACTCGCCCTTCAGCCCGTGCACCTGGGCGTCGGGGTCGGCTGCGGCGAAGGCGGTCGCCCGGTCGGCCGGCTCGGCCGCGGACGCGGCGGGGACGAGGCCGGCCACGGGCAGCGAGAGCGTCGCTGCCAACAGCAGCGACCACATCCCGCGCCACGGTCGGCGGGCTGGGTGTCGTCGTCTCATGCGGATGCTCCTCACAGGGGGTGGGCCGCCACCCCGCCGGGCTGCCGTCCCGGCGGGGGCGGGTGGGAGTGATGGCGTGCGGCCGGCACCGCCAGGCCGGGATCGGCCGGGTCGGCGCGGCGGAGATCGGACGGAACGGGCTCGGGGGCGGGAGGGGACGGGAGCGGACGGAGGCCGGTGTCGGCATCGCCGCCGGGGCGGCCGGGGCGGCCTGCCGTCGCGTCACGGCAGG
>NZ_BAAALD010000032.1:0-12819 GCF_039528095.1 Kitasatospora arboriphila | reverse complement strand
GGGGGGGGGGGGGGGGAGGGGGGGGGCGGGGGGGGGGGGGGGGGGGGGGGCGGGGGGGGGGGGGGGGGGGGGCCGCCGCCGGCGCGGCCGGGGCCGCCTGCCGTGACGCGACGGCAGGCCGCAGCACCCGCGGCCGCGAGGGGCGGCACGGTGCGCAGAGGGGGTGGGTGGAGTTCCGTTCCAACGTTGGAAAATCGGGGCAGCCAGAATGACAGCACGGCCCCGGGGCCGTGTCCACCCCTTCGGAGCGATGCGTTGCGGGAAACTCCTCCGCGTGCTCACTTCATCCGATGTCGAGCGGCGTCGTGCGGAGGTGACGAAGCGTCGAGGTGCGGGAGCGTCAGTCGCGGATGACGGGCGACGGCCTTGTACGACGATCGGCCGGGGGCGTCGGGCGGCGCGTCGGAGGGCGGCGCGTCGGACGGGTGTCGGGCGGGTGTCGGGCGGCGTGCAGGGTGCGGACGGCCGGGGCGGCGAGGGGTAATGGAGGGGTGGCCGGAATGCTCGGCGGAATGCCCTTGCCCGGCGGATCGCACTACCTGTATAACGTTGTAAACGCTGCCATCGACATTCCCCCCGCCCCTTCTTCCCACTGTCGTGCGGCGAATCCCGCGGACGGCCGCGGGCCTGCGCTCAGCGCGGCCGGAGCCCGTCGAAGACCACCTCGTAGATCCGCTCCCGGGCGGCCGGGTCGTCCCGCAACTGCTCCATGGTCGTGCCGGTGCCCACCAGCAGGGCGAGCAGCTCCGGCAGGCCGAGGTCGGCGCGGACGGCCCCGGCCCGCTGCGCCCCGGCCAGGAGTCCGGCCAGTCGGTCCCGGATCGCCGCGGTCGACTCCTGCAGCGAGGCGTGCACGTCCACTCCGGCCGCGGCGAGCGCCTGCGTGAACTCGTTCTTGCCCGCGGACCGGTCGACCACCAGGCGGAAGCAGTCGAAGAAGGCCTCGGCCGGATCGGCGCCCGCCGCCAGCTCGGCGGTGCCTGCCGCGATCGCCTCCAGCCGGCGCACCATCACCGCCGCGAGCAGGGCCTCCTTGGTCGGGAAGTGCCGGAACAGGGTGCCCACCCCGACCCCTGCGGCGCGGGCGATCTCCTCGGTCGGCACGTCGACGCCCCGGGTGGTGAACACCTCGGTGGCCACGTCCAGCAGCCTCGCCCGGTTGCGGGCCGCATCGGCCCGCAGCGGCCGTTCCTGACTGCCACTCATCCCGCTCGTCTCCCTTCCGTGCACGGCGGATCCACCCCCTGGACAACCGGAGTGTCCAGTCCGTATCGTTCGAAGCGGAGTCGCCAGTCCGATTGTACCGACGCTTCCGATAGGGGTTGATCATGTCCGAAACCAGGACGCCGCGCGAGGTCTTCCACGCGCTGCTCGACGGCATCACTGCCGGACGGTTCTCCGAACTCGCCGAGCTCTACGCCGAGGACGCGGTGGTGGAGACCGTCTTCGAGCCGGTCGGACCGCGCCGGTTCGAGGGGCGTGCCGTCCTCGGGGCACGGTTCGCCGAGGTCGCCGCGCACTCGCCGCTGGAGCTGGCGGCGCAGAACGTGGTCGTCCGCGAGACCGACGACCCGGAGGTGGTGGTCGCCGAGTTCGACTACCGGGTCCACCACCGCACCGCGGGGAAGGACTTCGAGGTGTCCAACATCCAGGTGCTGCGGGTCCGCGACGGCCTGATCGTCCACAGCCGGGACTTCCACGACCACCTCGCCCTCGTCGCGGCCGGCGGGCACCTGCCGCAGCTGGTGGCGGCGATGGAAGGCCGGTAGGCCCCGGACGGCCCGGAGGCCCCGGACGGCCCGGAGGCCCCGGACGGCCCGGTGGCCCGGGTCGCACGGCACGCGGGCGCGCGGCGCGGTACCGGGCCCGGTCAGTCCGCGGTGACGCGGACGTTGGCGAGGACGGTGGTGTCGTCGGCGGCGAGGGCCACGATGCGGCCGCTGCGGTGCCAGTAGGTGGCGGTGGTGGCGTGGCGGCGGACGCCGACCGGGGTGGGGCGGCCGTCGGGGCCGGGGGGTGCGGCGGGGACGTGGAGGGTCAGGAGCGGGCTGTCGGTGGGGCGGCGGGCGGCGTGGACGGTGAGGCCGGCGCTGCCCGGGCCGGGTGCGGGAACGGTGAGCGCCCAGTCGTCGCCGTCGGTGTCGGCGGGCGGCACGGCGAGGCCGTCGACGATCAGCGGGCCCGGCGTGGGGACACCGAACCACCGCAGGGTGGTCCGGCCCGCCCCGGGGTCGGCGGTGGTGAGCAGCCGGCCACCGCCGGCGAGCGCGGCGAGGCCCACGAAGGCGTCGGCCGACCGGAGTTCGTCGTCGGTGAGGGCAACCCGGGCGGTGAGCCGCCAGCCGGGCAGCTCCCAGGTCCAGCACTCGGTGAGGCCGGCGCCGAAGCGGGGCCGGGTCAGCACGACGGCCGAACAGCGGTCCGCGGTGCGGGACGGCGGGCCGGCCGGGCGCTGGTCGCCCTGGGCGCTGCCGCCGCCGAGTTCGCGCCAGACGACGGTGGGCCGGTCCGCCGCGGTGTCGAGCACGACGAGGCCCTGGCCGTCGACGCCGATCAGCTGCCGGCCGTCGTAGCTGCCGAGCGTGGCGGTGGAGCGCAGGGTGGTCCAGGGCCGCAGCCGCCGGGTGGCGAGGTCGAGCCGGGAGACCCCGGTGACCGGGCCGTGGTCGGCGACCACCAGGGCGTTGCCGCCGTGGTCGGCGAGGACCAGGCGGTCGGCGGGGGTGTCCCAGCGCGCCTTGGTCCGCCCGTCGGGCGTGAGCAGCCGCACGCCCGCCTGGCCGCAGGCGACCAGCAGGGCACCGGAGTCCAGGTAGGCCGCGTCGAGCACCGGGAGGGTGCCGGGGCGGTCGGCGGCGGTGAGCTCCAGCGGCCGTCCACCGGTCCGCCCGGGCCGGACGGGACGGGCCAGGTCCGCGGCGGCGAGCAGGTCGGCGCGGGCGAGCAGGCGGTCGAAGCGCGCGCGGTCGGTGCCCTGTCCGGCGGGTGCGCCGAAGCCGCCGTCGCGCACGGCGGCGCGGGCGGCGGCGGTGGTCAGTTCGCGGTCCACCACCGGGTCGGCGGCCGGGAGTTCGGACAGGGCGGTGAGCAGGGCGGCCCGCCTGCCGGTACCGGCCCGCTCCTCGCCGTCGATCACGGCGCGGGCGAGCCGCACGGTCGCGGCGGGCACGTCGAGGGCGAGCAGGTGGGCGAGTGCCCGGCCCTGGGCGGGGCCGCCGAGGGCCACCGCGTCGCGCAGGTCGGCGACCACGGAGGTGCGCAGCTCCTCCTCGGGCCAGACCGCCTCGACGGCCCCGATCCGGTCCCCGGCGCTGCGGCAGTGCTGCCACCAGGCGAGCCGCAGTCCGCGGGCCGCCGCCGGGTCGGTGGCGGTGAGCCGTTCGACGGCGAGCGCGACGGCGCCGCGCCGGTGGGCGGCCCGGACGGCGCGGTCGCGCTCGCCGGCCCGCCACCAGAGACGGACCACCAGGTCGGGGTCGAGTTCGCGGCCCTCGGCCAGTTCGGCGGCCTGGGCGGTGCGGCCGTGCCGGTCGAGCAGGGCGACCGCCTCGCCGGGACGGTGCAGCAGGTCGGCGAGGACGAACGCGGCCTCGTCGACGCGGCCTTCGCGTTCCAGGGCCTCGGCGGCCGCGCGGTAGAGGTCGGTGAGGTACTGCTGGACGTCGAGGCCGGAGAGCGCCGACGTGCCTCCCACGACGGCGACGCCCGGGGTGGCGCGCAGCGCGCCGGTGTAGCGCGCCGGCAGGCCGAGGGCCAGCCAGTGCTGCCGGTCGCCGCCGCCGGGGGCACCGAGCTGGACGGCGTCGCGCAGCGCGTCCTCCCAGCGGTTCTCCCGGAACGCCCGGTCGAGGCGCTGCAGGTAGCGGGCGTGGCGACCGCGGACCAGACCGGCGGCAGGGCTGCGCAGGGCGAGCCGGGCGAGCAGGGCGCGCAGCAGGGGGCGGCGTGGCCCGCCGCCCGCAGCGCCGCCGCCCAACTGCTCGCCGGCCGCGCCGCCGCCACCGCCGTCCAGCAGGCCGTCGCCCTCAGCGGCAGCCCCGGGCTCAGCCGCCGCCACCCGCTGGAGCGCTACCTGCGCGACGTCCTCAGCAGCCGGGCGCACTTCCCGCCGGACGACACCGTGCTGGACGCGCTCGCCGGGGCCGCCCTGGAACGCGGCGGTCCGCACCGCGCCGGGTAGCCCGGAACGAATCCGGCCCACCCGGCCCGACGCGGACCGCGACGACCTCAGCGGGTGCCGACCGCCGCCCGCACCGCGCGGCGCGCCAGCGCGGCGTCGTCGTACAGCCGACGGATCATGATGCGCTGCTCCTCGCCCGCGCCCGGGACGTCGTGCAGCCGGATCTCCCGCATCAGCACCAGGACGAGGTTCACCAGGAAGGCGTCCCGGGCCAGCGTGCCGCCGGACTGGGCGAGCTGGCTGATCTGCCGGCGGGCCGCGGTGTCACCGGAGAGCACGCTCCACAGCACCGCCAGGTCGTAGCCCGGCAGGTACCAGCCGGCCTCCTCCCAGTCGAGCAGCACCGGGCCGGAGGGCGCCAGCAGGATGTTGCCGAGCAGCGCGTCGCCGTGGCACAGCTGCCGGCCGGTGTTGGCCAGGCCGTGCAACAGCTGGCGCAGGTCGCCGGCGTCCCGGTCGGTGAGCTGGCCCACCGAGTGGTAGCGCGAGATCTCCAGCGAGTAGTCCAGCGGCTTGCCGAACACGTCGGTCGGCGGACGCCACAGGTTCAGCGTGCGCACCGCGCCGAGCACCGCGCGGACCTCGCCCGGGGTGGGCGGGTTCACCGGGTGCCGCTCGCGGGCCGCGGGCCGGCCCGGCACCCGCTCCAGCACCAGCACGCAGCGGTCGTGGTCGGCCGCCACCAGCCGGGGCAGCCGGACCGGCGGGCGGTGCCGCACGAACGCCCGGTAGACCGCCACCTCGTGGTGGAAGCGCTCGACCAGCTGCTCGTCCCGGGCGGCCTGCGGCGCCAGGCACTTGGCGACCACCGGAGCCCGCCCGATGGTGCCGGCGATGAGGATGTGCCGGCTGCCCTCCCGCAGCACCTGCCGGGGGAGGAAGGCGGGACATATCCGCGAGACGGCGGCCAGCGCGGCCTTCACCGCGGGCGTCTGCAGCGCCGCGGGGTCGACCCGGTCGACGAAGCCCTCACCCGTGCGGGTGGTGAGCAGCCGGCCGGGGACCGACCGGAGAGGGGCCTCGGGCCGGCCGGCGAGCGCGGTCCTGGCCAGGGCGGTGCGGGGGTCGCGCAGCTCGGTGCCCCGCGGCGCGGGTCCGCTGCCGGCCGCGGTCGGCGGCCGCAGCGCGGGGCGGGCCTGCCCCGGGAGGTGGCGC
The DNA here is from genome assembly GCF_039528095.1 of Kitasatospora arboriphila. Classification (NCBI taxonomy): domain Bacteria; kingdom Bacillati; phylum Actinomycetota; class Actinomycetes; order Kitasatosporales; family Streptomycetaceae; genus Kitasatospora; species Kitasatospora arboriphila. Next base: position 7,484 of record NZ_BAAALD010000032.1, on the reverse strand, counting down.
GCGGTGCCCGGTTCGGGGGCAGGTGCCGGGCGGGTGCCGGTGCTGGCTGTGGAGTACATGGGCTGGTGAGGGTCCCTTCCTGGCCGACTGCGGTGCCGTCTTCGCCGGGTCGGGCCGGGGGCCTGCGAGCTGCCCCTGGCGCGACCGGCGGCCCGGGGGGGGGGGGGGGGGGGGGGGGGGGGGGGGGGGGGGGCGCCCCCCCCCCCCGGGCGCCCCCGGCGGCCCGGGTGGAGTGCGGGCGTCGGGCGCGGTGCCGGCTGGCCTCCTCCGCACCCTGGGGAATGCGGTGTCCGCCTGCCGCGCCGTGCCCGACGCCCCCGCGCCACCCGGCCGCGCCACCCCCTCCGGGGAGTCCCGGAGGCGTCCGTCCGGAGCCGTTCGGACGGGTCTCTGACGACCCGTCGGGCCGGAACCGTGGACGTTCCGGCCGCCTCCCGGCTCCGAAGTCGGGGTGGCGCCTTCCTACCTGACACCGCGTCGGCACTGGCACACCATGTGGCGTGCCCTGGCGAACCCTGGCGAATGGTCGCGTGGCATGTGACAGAGCCACTACTGTCGAAATCAGCCGAGGAACCTGGGGGCTTCACGTGAGCAAGGGGCCGAACGCCAGACTCGCCGACCTGTTCGCCCTGACCGGATGGTCCAAGGGCGAGCTCGCCAGGCTGGTCAACCGGCGCGGTGCGGCGATGGGTCAGCAGCAGCTGTCCACCGACACCTCGCGGGTGCGGCGCTGGATCGAGCAGGGGGAGATCCCCCGCGATCCGGTGCCGCGGGTGCTCGCCGCCGTGTTCACGGAGCGGCTCGGCCGTGTCGTCACCACAGAGGACCTCGGTCTGGAGCGACACCGGCCCACCAGGGCGGGCACCCCCACGGAGACGGCGGCGGTCGTGCCCTGGCAGCCGGATCGGACAGCGGCGGTCCTCACCGAGTTCACGGGAATGGACCTCATGCTGAACCGACGCGGTCTGGTCGGCGCGGGCGCGGCGCTCGCCGCCGGCACCGTCATCGCCGACAACCTCCACGACTGGCTCACCGGCGACGGTGTCGCCCACGCGGCCGAACGGCCCGGCCCGCGCCACGTGTTGACCCAGGGCGGCCCGCAACCCGTCGTGGACGTGTACGACGCCGGCCCGGTCGGCAACGACGAAGTCACCGCCCTGGAACGGTCCGTGGAGGTCTTCCGGGCCTGGGACGCCTCCCGTGGCGGAGGCCTCCAGCGCAAGGCCGTGGTCGGCCAGCTCAACGAGGTCGGTGGGATCCTGACGCACCGGCACAGCCCGGCCGTGGAACGCCGGTTGTGGACGGTCGCGGCCAACCTCGCGGTGCTGGCCGGCTGGATGTCCCACGACGTCGGCCTGGAGCCCACCGCGCAGAAGTACTTCGTGATCGCCGCGCAGGCCGCCAAGGAGGCCGACGACCGGCCCCGGGCCGGCGAGGCGATCTCCCGCGCCGCCCGCCAGATGCTCCACCTCGGCCGCGCGGACGACGCACTGGAGCTCATGCAGCTCGCCCAGGCCAGCGCCGGCGACCGCGCCCAGCCGCGGACGCGCGCCATGCTGCACACCGTCGAGGCCTGGGCGCAGGCCTCGCTCGGCCGCTCCGAGGCGACCCGGCGGGTGCTGGGCGAGGCCGAGGACCTCTTCGTGCAGGACGCCGACGAGGCGCCGCCGAGCTGGATGCAGCTCTTCAACGAGGCCGAGCTGCACGGCATGCAGGCGCTGGTCTACCGCACCCTGGCCGAGCACGACCCCGGCGCGGTGCGGCTCGCCGAGCAGCACGCCCGCCGCGCCATCGACCTGCGGCCGGCCGGCCGCGAGCGCTCGGCGCTGCTCGACCAGATCACCCTCGCCTCGGTCTACTGGATCTCCGGGGAGCCGGACGAGGCCTGCCTGCAGGCCAAGCTGGCGATGAACGCGATCAACCAGACGTCCTCGCTGCGGACCTGGGACCGGCTGCGCGAGATGTACCGGCTGGCCGGCCGCTACCAGGGGCTCCCCGAGGTCGCGGAGCTGCGCGAGGAGATCGACGCGGTGATGCCGCAGCGCCGCCGGCAGGTCTAGGGCGTCTCTTCCGGCTCACCCTTGGTCCGCGACGACGGCCGCATCCGAATCGCGCAGCGCCCGTGCCTCGTGATCCGACCTCCCGAGTGCCCTGGGAAAGGTCCTGGCCCCTCCGGGGAGTCAGGCGTGGACGGGGCGGATCAGCATGCGCAGGGCGGTGGCCCGGCCGTCCCGGCCGAGCAGGGGCGCGCCGGTGCAGCGCACCGTGGTGGTGCGGCCGTCGGGCCGGCGTATTCGGACGGTCGCGGCGCCGGTCTGCCCGTGCACCAGGACGCGGGTCACCAGGCGGCAGAGCTGCGGCCGGTCCTCGGCGTGCAGCAGGGCGGGGAGCGCGTCCAGGGTGAGCGGGCCCAGCCCGCGGTCGCGGCCGAGCAGGCGGAAGGCGCCGTCCGACCAGTGCACGTCGTCGGTGAGCAGGTCCCACTCGGCGGCGGCGACGTCTCCCGGACGGCTCACGGCGGGTGCGTGGCCGGCGGTCAGGCTCATCGGGGCTCGCTGCGTGTTCGGAGGAGGGTGAGGGTGCGGCCCGCGCGGGGCCGTTCCCCGAGCCTGCCACAGCGATCCGTCCGATGTGGGGGATTTGCGGACATCGTCCGCGAACTTTCCGGTGGCATATGCCCGGACCTGCGCGCGGCGAGAGCGCGGGGACGGTTTTCCGCCGCCGATCCGTTGCCCTGTGTGCAGATAACGGCCCCAAGCGGTAGCCTTCGGTGATTCCGGCGCCCGGGCGCCTGTCCAGGACCGATCCACCCCCGGCGACGGAAAAGCCGTTGCCTCGACGACCGCCGCAACGGATGCTGACCTCATGTTCGAGCCAGTGATAGCGCCCAGTGCCAGTCTCGTCGGCCTCCTGCAGAGGGGCCGCGGCGACGGGCAACTGCATGCCCTGGCCGCCGACCGCGCCGAGGCGATCGCCGCCCTCGAGTCCTGCGTCACCCACGACCCCCGCGCCGACTGGCAGGTCGAGAACCGCTCCCTCTACTACGCGCGCCTCTACATGGAGTTGGAGGCGCCGCTCACCGGCATCGAGGCCCACCTGCACGCCCCCGAGGACACCCTCGACCAGGACGAGGCCCGCACCGGCCTGGCCCTGTCCGTGCTTGGCCACCTCGCCGCCTACGGCCGCCGCGACGCGCTCGACCTGCTGCGCGGCTACACCGCCACCGGCTGGAACTGGGCGTGGGCGCTGGACGAACTCGCGCTGCGCGACGACGACCGGTTCCTGCTCTCGCTGGCCCCCGCCGTCCTCGGCCGCTTCCCGGCCGGCCCGGAGGGCGACGCGGAGCTGCGCGCCGCCGTCCGCGGCGCGTACGAGCCGCGGCCCTGGCGGCTGTGGGCCGCCCACCACCCGCGGATCGCCACGGCGAGCGAGCAGTCACCCTTCGACCTGTGGCAGCGCCAGATGAACCGCGGCGGCGTCACCCCGGGCTGGAGCACCGCCGACGTGCTCGCCTGGGCCGACCAGCAGGATCCGGCCGATCCGACCGGCACCGCGGTTCCGGACACGGCTGCCGCCGCCCGGCGGGCCGCCGCGGCCGCCCGCTGCCTCACCGCCGTCGTCCGCCCCGAGGACCGCCCCGCCGTGCTGGACGCCGCCCGGAACGGCGCGCCCGGCGCACGCAGCGCCGCCCTGCGCCACCTCGTCGACCGGAACGATCCGGCCGCGGCCGGGCTGACCGAACTCGCCGCCGCCGACGTCGACGAGCGGATCGTCACCGCCGCCCTGGAGGTGCTCGGCCGGATGCGCGGGCCGGAGGCCCTGGCACACGCCCGGCGGTGGGCCGACCCGGCGACCGGCGGCGCCGACAGCGCGCTCGGCGAGGCCGCCGTGCAGCTCCTCGCCGACGCCGGCGAAGCCGCCGACGGCCCGCTGGTGGTCGAGGCGCTGCGCCGCTGGATCTCGGTGCGGGGCACCGACGGCGCGGGCCTGGCGACCCTGGTCGACGGTGCGGGGCGGCTGGCCGCCGCCGCTGCCGTCCCCGCCCTGCGCCACGTCTACGGCGAGGCCGTCTCCTCCGAACTCCGCGGCCGGGCCGCCCGCGCGCTCGCCGCGACCGACCCGCACTTCGCCGAGGGCCCCGCGGTCGAGTGCCTCTGGGACTGCGAGGAGTCGACCCGTGAACTCGCCGCCCGCCACGTCACCACAACGGGTGATGTGCGCGTGCTGGAGCGCCTGCGCCGGCTCGCCGCCGACCCGGCGGAAGAGGCCGAGGTGCACGCCGCGGTGAGGGTACGGCTCACCTCGCGCGAGCGCCACTAGATCATCGGAATCGGCGATCGGGGCCGGGCGGCACACCCCGGTGCGGCATCATGGGCAGGACGCCGAACCGGCCGCCGGCCGGCCGCCCACCCCGGGGAGCACCGCCGCCATGAACCGATCCCGCCTCCTTGCCCGCGCCGCCGTGCCGCTGGCCGCCGCGGCAGGTGTGCTGGCCCTGGCCGCCCCGGCGCTCGCGCACGTCGAGGTCGAGTCCGAGACGGCACAGGCGCTGGCGACCGACGCGGTGGTCGCCTTCGACGCCGAGGGCGAGTCGTCCAGCGCGGGCATCAAGCAGGTCAAGGTGGTGCTGCCGGCCGGGATCGCCCCGTCCGACGTGACGCTGGTCGAGGCGCCCAAGGGCTGGACCTTCACCCCGTCCGAGGACGGCTACCAGGTGGCCGGCACGGCGCTCGCCCCCGGCAAGAGCGCCGCCTACAAGATCAAGGTGCGCCAGCTGCCGAACGAGAAGTCGGTCGCCTTCAAGAGCCTGGTCACCTACTCCGACGGCCACGTCGACCGCTGGATCGAACTGCCGCAGGGCGGCGCCGAGCCCGCCAAGCCGGCGCCCGTGCTGAAGCTCGCCGCCGCCTCGCCCGGGGCCAAGCCGCTGCCCGCCTCGCCGTCCGCGACCGCCTCGGCGGCACCGACCACGGCCTCCGCCGCGCCCTCGGACACGCCGAGCGCCGCACCGTCCTCGGCGAGCCCCGAGGCCACCGCCCCCGCAGCCTCCGACGGCGGCTCCGGCAGCGGCACGGCCACCGTGGTGGTCGTCGCCGTCCTGGCCGCGGCCATCGTCGGCGTGGTGGTCTGGCGCCGCCGGGCCGCCCCGCGCGACTGACGCGAACGACACGGGCCCGGTCCGCTCGTCGGACCGGGCCCCTGCGCCTGCCGGGCGGGACTACCCGCCGACGCCGGCGTCCGGCGCCAGCACGCCGGCGGTGACCAGACCGATGATCACCACGCCGAGCGCCACCCGGTACACCACGAACGGCATGAAGCTGTTGTGCGAGATGTACTTCAGGAACCACGCGATGGCGGCGTAGCCCACCGCGAAGGCGATCGCGGTGGCCAGCAGCGTCGGACCCCAGGCCGGCGCCGGGCCCTCACCGATCTTGAACAGCTCCAGCGTGCCCGAGGCCAGCACCGCCGGGATCGCCAGCAGGAACGAGTACCGCGCCGCGGCCTCCCGGCTGTACCCCATCAGCAGGCCCGCACTGATCGTGCCGCCCGAGCGGGACACCCCCGGGATCAGGGCCAGCGACTGCGCGAGGCCGTACGCCGCCGCGTGGGGGAGCGTCAGATCGCTGATCGGGCGGGCGTTGCGGACCGCCCGAGAGCGGTCCGCGACCGCGAGGACCAGGCCGAAGACGATCAGCGTGGTGCCGATGACCCGCAGGTCGCGCAGCGAGGTCTCGATGGTGTCCTGGAACGCCGCGCCGAAGAGGCCGATCGGCAGGGTGCCGACGATGACGAACCAGCCCAGCCGGGCGTTCGGGTCGCTGCGCCGCGCGGGGCTGAACAGCGAGGCCGCCCAGGCGCCGACGATCGCGGCGATGTCCTTGCGGAAGTAGATCAGCACGGCCGACTCGGTGCCCAGCTGGGTGACCGCCGTGAACGCCGCCCCCGGGTCGTCCCAGCCCGCCAGTGCCGAGAAGACGCGCAGGTGCGCGCTGGAGGAGACGGGCAGGAACTCGGTGAGCCCCTGGACGAGGCCGAGCACGGCCGCGTGGAACCAGTCGATCACCGGGCACCCGCCAGGGGCGTCCGTCGGTGGGTGTGCATGGGGGCTGTCCTGTTCGTTCGTGGTGGTGCGCGGTCCGCCGACGGCACGACGCGGTCGGGGAGGCTGCCGGGGCCCTGCCGTTCCGCGGCGCCGCCTGCTGCGGCGCCCGGCCCCCTCCGGCGCAGCTGGAGAATAGGCATTCAAGATGACCGGCAGCTTTCCGCAGGGTCAAGATCCGGTGCCGCCCCGGCCCCGGCCGTGCCCGCCGTGCCCACCGGACCTGCCGTGTCTGCCGGACCGGCGGGATGACGGCATGTCAGGCGCGCCGCGGCCGCACGGCTGCGGCATGCTGGCCCCGGGTCACCACACGGACGGGAGCGGACGGCATGAGCGGACGGCTGGCGGGCAGGGCGGCGGTGGTCACGGGTGCGGCCCGCGGGATCGGACGCGCCACCGCGGAACTCTTCGCCGACGAGGGCGCACGGCTCGTGCTGACCGACATCGACGGCCCCGCGGTCGAGGCGCTGTGCACCGAACTCTCCGCCGACGGCGCCGAAGCGGTGCCGGTCGCCGGCGACGTCTCGGTGCCCGCGGACGCCCGGGCGATGATCGAGACCGCGGTGGGCTCCTACGGCCGGATCGACGTGCTCGTCGCCAACGCCGGGGTGATCCCGCTGCACACCGTCGCCGAGGCCACCCCCGAGGACTGGGACGCCGTCATGGCCGTGGACGGCCGCGGCATGTTCCTCACCTGCAAGTACGCGATCGAGCGGATGTCCGCGGCCGGCGGCGGCTCGATCGTCTGCCTCTCCTCGATCTCCGGCCTCGCCGGCCAGGCAGGCCAAGCCGTGTACGGCCCGGCGAAGTTCGTCGCCACCGGGCTGACCAAGCACCTCGCGGTGGAGTGCGCCCCGCAGGGCATCCGGGTCAACGCCGTGGCACCGGGCACCATCCGCACCGACCGGGTCCGGCAGCTCCCGGACGAGCCCGGCGGGCCGGAGTACCTGGAGGCGATCGTCCAGCAGCACCCGATGGGCCGCCTCGGCGAACCCGAGGAGGTCGCCCGGGCGATCCTCTTCCTCGCCTCCGACGAGGCCTCCTTCGTCACCGGCGCGGTGCTGCCCGTGGACGGCGGCTACCTCGCCCGCTGACCCTCACCCAGGCACCCGCGGGCGGGGCCGCGGGCGGCCCCGACCCCCCGCGGGGAGGTCGCCCCGCGGGACGACGCCGATCACCGGATAGCCGCCGGTGGTGGGGTGGTCCGCGAGGAAGACCACCGGCAGGCCGTCCGGCGGCACCTGCACCGCGCCCAGCAGCATGCCCTCGCTGGGCAGTTCGCCGCCGCGCCGCCGGGCCACCGGCGGCCCCTCGGTGCGCAGCCCGATCCGGTTGGACGCCGCGGCCACCCGGTACCCGGTGCCCGGCGGGGGGCCCGCGGACC
>NZ_BAAALD010000031.1:26586-77656 GCF_039528095.1 Kitasatospora arboriphila | reverse complement strand
GGTGGGGGCCCCGGCCCGGGACGCCCGGGTGGTCGCGGCCACCCGGGCGTGGTCGGCCTGCATGCGGGACGCGGGTTTCGCTGACACCACCCCGGACGGCCTGGTCGCCCGCTACCACGGCCCCGGCCGGCCGACCGCCGAGGAACTGGCCGCGGCCACCGCGGACGAGCGCTGCACCGCGGCCGGCAACCTGGCCGGGATCTGGTTCGCCGCCCTGGCCGGCTACCAGCGGCAGCTGATCGACGCCAACCAGGAGCGGCTGGCGGCCTACCGGAAGTCGGTCGCCGAGCAGGCAGCGCAGCTCGGCCGGGTCGTCGGCGCCTGACCCGGGCCGGCCGGGGCGGGCCCCGGCCGGCGGCGGATCACTTGACCAGCGAGGGCTTCGGCCCGACCGAGAGCCGGTCGTGCTCCTCGTCCCGGTCGACCAGCACGGTGTCGCCGTCGTGCACCCGGCCGGAGAGGATCTCCTTCGCCAGCCGGTCGCCGATCGCCGACTGCACCAGGCGGCGCAGCGGCCGGGCGCCGTAGGCCGGGTCGTAGCCGGTGAGGGCCAGCCAGTCCCGGGCGGCCGGGGTGACCTCCAGGCTGAGCCGGCGGTCGCGCAGCCGGTCGGCGAGCCGGGACACCTGCAGGTCGACGATCCGGCTGAGCTCGTCGGTGCCCAGCGGCTCGAAGACCACGATGTCGTCCAGGCGGTTGAGGAACTCCGGCTTGAAGGCGGTGCGGACCGTCTCCAGGACGAGCTCCTTCTTGCGCTCCTCCGGCGTGGCCGGGTCGACCAGGAACTGGCTGCCCAGGTTCGAGGTCAGGATCAGGATCGCGTTCCGGAAGTCGACCGTGCGGCCCTGGCCGTCGGTGAGCCGGCCGTCGTCCAGCACCTGCAGCAGGACGTCGAAGACCTCGGGGTGGGCCTTCTCCACCTCGTCCAGCAGCACCACGCTGTACGGGCGGCGCCGGACGGCCTCGGTGAGCTGGCCGCCCTCCTCGTAGCCGACGTACCCGGGCGGGGCGCCGACCAGCCGGGAGACCGAGTGCTTCTCGCCGTACTCGCTCATGTCGATGCGGACCATCGCCCGCTCGTCGTCGAAGAGGAAGTCGGCGAGCGCCTTGGCGAGTTCGGTCTTGCCGACGCCGGTGGGGCCCAGGAAGAGGAAGGAACCGGTCGGGCGGTCAGGGTCGGCGATGCCGGAGCGGGTGCGGCGCACCGCGTCCGAGACCGCGGCGACGGCCTCGGCCTGGCCGATCAGGCGGCGGCCGATCTCCTCCTCCATCCGCAGCAGCTTGGCGCTCTCGCCCTCCATCAGGCGGCCGGCCGGGATGCCCGTCCAGGACGCGACCACGTCGGCGACGTCGTCCGGGCCGACCTGCTCCTTGACCATGGTGGCGTTCGGCTCGTCCGCGGCGCGGTCCTGCGCCTCGGCGAGCTCGCGCTCGGCGGCCGGGATCTCGGCGTACATCAGCTTGGAGGCGCGCTCGAAGTCGCCGTCGCGCTGGGCCCGTTCGAGGGCGCCGCGGAGGTCGTCCAGGCGCTCCTTGAGCTCGCCGACCCGGTTGAGGGACTTCTTCTCCTGCTCCCACCGGGCGGTGAGCACGCTCAGGTGCTCCTGCTTGTCGGCGAGGTCGCGGCGCAGCCGGGCCAGGCGGTCCACCGAGGCCGGGTCGGACTCCTTCTCCAGCGCCAGCTCCTCCATCCGCAGCCGGTCGACGGAGCGCTGGAGCTCGTCGATCTCGACGGGCGAGGAGTCGATCTCCATGCGCAGCCGGGAGGCGGCCTCGTCGACCAGGTCGATGGCCTTGTCCGGCAGGAAGCGGGCGGTGATGTAGCGGTTGGAGAGGGTGGCCGCGGCGACCAGCGCCGCGTCCGAGATCTCCACCTTGTGGTGGGCCTCGTAGCGGCCCTTGAGGCCGCGCAGGATGGCGATGGTGTCCTCGACCGAGGGCTCGCCGACCATGACCTGCTGGAAGCGGCGCTCCAGCGCCGGGTCCTTCTCGATCCGCTCGCGGTACTCGTCGAGCGTGGTCGCGCCGACCATCCGCAGCTCGCCGCGGGCGAGCATCGGCTTGAGCATGTTGCCGGCGTCCATCGCGGAGTCGCCTCCGGCGCCCGCGCCGACCATGGTGTGCAGCTCGTCGATGAAGGTGATGACCTGGCCGTCGCTGTCCTTGATGTCGCTCAGGACGGCCTTCAGGCGCTCCTCGAACTCGCCGCGGAACTTCGCGCCGGCCACCATCGCCGAGAGGTCGAGCGCGACCAGCCGCTTGCCGCGCAGCGACTCGGGCACGTCGCCGGCGACGATCCGCTGGGCGAGGCCCTCGACGACGGCGGTCTTGCCGACGCCGGGCTCGCCGATCAGCACCGGGTTGTTCTTGGTGCGGCGGGACAGCACCTGGACGACCCGGCGGATCTCGGTGTCCCGGCCGATGACCGGGTCGAGCTTGCCGTCGCGGGCGGCCTTGGTGAGGTCGGTGCCGTACTTCTCCAGCGCCTTGTAGGTGCCCTCCGGGTCGGCGGAGGTGACCCGGGCGCTGCCGCGGACGTCCTTGAACGCCGCCAGCAGGGCCTTCGGGGTGGCGCCGTTCTGCTTCAGCAGTTCGGCGACGGTGCCGCCCTCGGCGGCGAGGCCGACCATCAGGTGCTCGGTGGACAGGTACTGGTCGTCCAGGTCGGTGGCGCGCTTGCCCGCCTCCTGGAGGACGGCGAGGGTGTCGCGGGCCAGCTGCGGCGCGGCGACGGTGGAGCCCTGTGCGCTGGGCAGGGCGGCGAGCTGCTGGCGGGCGGCGGCGGCGACCTTCGCCGGGTCCGCTCCGACGGCCTCCAGCAGCGGTCGGGCGATGCCCTCCGGCTGCTCCAGCAGCGCCAGCAGGACGTGCACCGGCTTGACGTCCGGGTGTCCTGCGGCGCTGGCCTGCCGGATCGCGGCGGACAGGGCGTCCTGCGTCTTGCTGGTGAACTTGCCGGCATCCACTGGTGGCGTGCTCCTTCCGTTCGGGCATCGAGTCTGCCTCGTACAGCATCCAGTAAGTTGAGTCTATTCCGCTCAACCTTCCCGGTCCAGTGGGTACCGGTCCCGTCACCCGTTGTTCATCCCCGCCGGACGGGCTCCCTGGTCAGGCCCAGCAGCAGCCGGGCGGGGCCGGCGGGCCGGCGTCCGACCGGCCAGACCGCCCGCAGCGGCCGGTGCAGGTCGAGCCCCTCCACCGGGACGGCCACCAGGCGCCGGGTCGCCAGCTCCTCGACCACGGCCAGTTCGGAGAGGCAGACCGGGCCGGCGCCGGTCATCGCGGCCGCCTTCAGCGCGGTCGAGGAGGCCAGCTCCAGGCGGGGCGGCGCCGTCCCGCCGTGCGGGGCGAGCGCCTGGTCCAGCACCTCGCGGGTGCCCGAGCCGGGCTCCCTCAGCACCAGCGGGGTGGCCGCCAGCTCGGCGGCGGTGACCGGTCTGCGGCGACGGGCCCAGGGGTGCTCCGGCGCCACCACCACGACCAGCCGGTCGGCGGCCACCACCGCGCCGGCCAGCCCGGGCGGGGTGCCCGAGCCCTCCACGAAGCCGAGGTCGGCGTCGCCCGCCAGGACGTGCGCCGCCACGTCGGCCGAGTTCGCCGTCCGCAGCGTCACCGCGGTGTCCGGGCTGGCCTTGTTCAGCGCCAGCAGCCACCCGGGCATCAGGTACTCGGCCACGGTCAGGCTCGCCACCACCACCAGCCGGGCGTCCCGGCGGCCGCGCAGCGCGTCGATCCCGGCGTCCAGGGCCTGGGCCGCCTCGACCACGTTGCGGGCCCACTCGACCACCAGCAGCCCGGCCTCGGTGGGCCGCGAGCCGCGCGGCGAGCGCTCCAGCAGGGCGACGCCGATCTGCCGCTCCATCCCGCGGATCCGGGCGCTCGCGGCGGGCTGGCTCACCCCGAGTTCGGCGGCGGCCCGTCCGACGCTGCCCAGCCGGGCGACCGCCAGCAGCAGCTCCAGGGCGCCGATGTCGGGGACCCGCGACGAGAGAGGCATAGAGCCAGGTTATGTCCTCATAGATCGTGGACGGCTACCGGCCGGACCGCCCGCGGCGGAGGCTGCTGGCATGCCCACCCTCACCACCGCACCGCACCCCGCCCCCGCCCCGGCAGCGCCGCCGGCCGCCCCCGCGCCGCCCGCCGGCCACCGGAGCACCGACCGGACAGGCGCTCCCGCGCGGCCCGGCCTCGGCCGGCTCGGTCCGAACTGGTACGCGGCGGTGATGGGCACCGCGATCGTCGCCACCGGCGCGACCGCCGTCCCGGTGGGCCTGCCCGGGCGGACGGGCTTCGCGGCGGTCGTCTGGCTGGTGGCGGTGGCCGCGCTGGCGGCCGTGGCGGCGGCCCGGGCGGTGCAGCTGGTCCGGCACCCCGGCGCCGTCCGCGCGCAGCTGCTGGACGAGCCGGCCACCGCCGTCTTCCAGGGCTGCCCGCCGATGGCGCTGCTCGCCGTGGGGCACGCCACCCTGGTGGCGGGCGCCCCCGTCCTCGGCACCCGCGCCGCGGTCACCGCCGACCTGGTGCTCTGGTGCGCCGGCGCCCTGTACGCGGTCGCCGTCGCCGCGGGCGTCCCGTACCTGATGATCACCCGGCACCGGATCCCGGCCCGCGAGGCCAACCCGACCTGGCTGCTGCCCGCGGTCGCCCCGCTGGTCGCCGCCTCCGCGGGCTCGGCGCTCGTCCCGCACCTGCCGGAGCCCTGGCGGCCGGTACTGCTGTACGCCGGCTGCGGCCTGTTCGGCGCCGGCCTGTTCGGTGTGGCGCTGGTGCTGCCGGTGGTCTTCGCCGGCCTGGTGCACGGGCGGCTCGCCCCGGTGCTCACCCCGTCGCTCTTCCTGGTACTCGGCCCGCTCGGCCAGTCGACCACCGCGGCGGGCGGACTGGCCGACGCCGCGCGCACGGCGGCCCCGGCGCTCGCCGGGCCGGGCCGGGCCCTGTCGGTGCTGTACGGGGTGGCGGTGCTCGGCTTCGCCCTGCTGTGGCTCGTCCCGGCGGTGGCCGCGAACGTGCGGGCCCTGCGGTCCAAGATGCCCTTCGCGATGACCTGGTGGGCCTTCACCTTCCCGGTGGGCACCCTGGTGACCGGGGCGGCGGCACTGGCCCGGCACACCGGTTTCGGCGGCTTCGCCGGGCTGTCCGCGGCCCTGTACGCCCTGCTGCTCGCCGCCTGGGCGGTGGCGGCGGTGCGCACGGCGGCCGCGCTCCCGGCGACCCTCCGGGCGGGTGCGGCGCCCCGTCCGGAGGCGGCCGACGCCCCGGAGCCGGTGCGGAATCCCTGAACGCCGGACCGGCGCGGCCGGCCCGCGGCGCACTTCGGCGGCGTGGCGCAGAACACACCGGGCCGCGAATTGCGGTTATCCCGCGGCGGCGTTCCGGGGCGGCCGGAGCGGACGACGGTAATCCGCCCGGAGATGCTCGGTGCACGAATCCCGCGGCGGCCTTTCCCGGGCATTCGGACAGGCGTCCGGAAGCCGGTGGCACGCGGTGCCATCCGGCGGCTGCCGCCCAGGTCGGAGCCGCTCCGGCAGCGCCGCGGGCCCGTTCGCGGGTACGATCCGGCGCCCGGCGGCGTGCTGCCGCACGAATTCCCCCGCAGGGGGGGATCGGCCGTGTGGAGGGCTCAGGGACGCCGAATGGACGTTTGGTGGGCACCGCACCCCGGGTGGACACCCGGATGTCGACCGGACCGGAGATTTCCGTTCCGCCGCGCGGGCCGGAGACTGCAAGTTCATGCACTTGCGGAAACCTGCAGGCGGTGGCCACTTGTGACTCGGCCGTCACGCTGTGAGGGTGGAACCACGCCAGCCGTCCGGGCAACCGCAGCCCGAGGGACGGTGACTTGCTCTTCAGTGTGGGTGGTGGTGCGTCCGCGCCGCTGCCGCGGGGGGAAGAGCGCCGGCCGGGACGCCATGTGTGGTGATGGCCCCCGGAACCGGACTCGGCGAGGCGTTGCTGCTCCGCCTCGCCGGAAGCGCCTTCGGCAACGGCGTGACATGACGGGTCCCCCGGCCCGCGCGCTCCGTGCGCGCCGGCCGGGGGACGCGTCGAAAAGGGGTACCGAATCCCTCCCGATCCGAACTTGTTGAGATCATGATCCGACACTGAGGGGAAAGTTCGGCAGGGAGACTTCCAGGTGGCTGCGGAACCGACGGACCGGGGCTCCGGACTGCCCGACGAGGCGGGACGCGGGCTCTACCTCGCCGTGCTCGCCCGTGGCGGGCGGATTCCGCTGTCCACCGTCCCCGAGCAGGACCGCGCCGTGGTCGACCAGCTCGTCCGGGTCGGCCTGCTGGTGCCCAATCCGATCGACGGCGCCTACGTGGCGGTCAGCCCGCGCGCCGTGGGCGAGCGGATCGGCTCGGAGATGCGCTCCGCCGCCGCGGACCTGCTCTGGCGGGCCGAACGCCTCCCCGCCGACCTCGACCCGCTCACCCGGGCGTACGACTCGCTCCCCCGGCAGGCGGACGACCCGCAGCGCGCCACCTACGTCCACGGCCGCGAGCGGATCCGCCACCGGATCGCCGAACTCGTCTCCGAGTGCAAGCAGGAGATGCTCACCGCCCAGCCCGGCCCCCGGCAGCCGGCCACCATCACCCTCGCCCGGCCCCAGGACCTCGCCCTGGTGCAGCGCGGCGCCCGGATGCGCACCCTCTACCAGCCGCAGGTCCTCGCCGAGCCGTGGACGCTCGGCTACGCCGCCGAACTCACCGAACAGGGCGCCGGACTGCGCGTCCTCGACGAGTCCTTCGAGCGGATGCTGATCATCGACCGCGCGGTCGCCGTCGTCCCCGCCGCCGACGACTACAGCCGCGCCGCCTTCATCTCCGACCCGGCGGCCGTCGCCTTCCTGGTCAAGACCTTCGAACGGGACTGGGCCCGGGCCGACGTCGTCCAGTGGGCCGAGGTGGACACCCCCGCCGTCGCGGCCTCCGCCGCCAACCGGGTCGGCCGGCTGCTCGCCCAGGGGCTCACCCAGCGGGCCGTCGCCACCCGGCTCGGACTCAGCGAGCGCACCGTCGCCGGACACATCTCCCGGCTGCGCGAGAGGTACGGCGCCCAGACCCTCTTCCAGCTCGGCTGGCTGATGCGGGGGAGCCGCCGTGACTGACCGGACGCGCACGGCACCGCCGCGGATGACATGTCCTGTGACGTTTTCCGCTCGCGAGCGCTCTATCTCCATGGGACGGTCACAGCGGGGAGAGCGGCATGGCTGACGACGGCACGGGAGCGCTCCCGAACGAGGAGGAGCGGGCCCTCTACCGGGCGGTCCTGGCCCAGGGCGGCCGGGTGATGTTCCGCGACGCGCTCGCGGAGAACCCGGAGGCGGTGCTCCGGCTGGTCGAGCTGGGATTCCTGGTGCACCACGCCGAGGACGCCTCGCTCACCGCGGTGAACCCCAGGACGGTCAGCGACCGGCTCAGCGCCGGCCTGCGGTCGGCCGGCACCCGGATGCTGATCCGGGCCGAGCAGATGCCCGGAGCACTGGAGGACCTGGCCCAGGCCTACGACGCCACCCCGCCCCGGGTCGACCGCACCGGCGAGGTCCAGCACGTCCACGGCTTCGGCCAGATCCGGCACCGCCTCCTGCAGCTGGAGGCGGACGCCCGTGAGGAGGGGCTGGCGCTCCAGCCCGGCGGTGCCCGCCCTGCCGGGCACCTGGCGGCCGGCCTGGACCGCGCCCGGGCCTTCCTGGCCCGCGGGGCCACGCTGCGCACCGTCTACCACCCGGGCGCGCGGCTGGACGAGGCGACGGCCGACTACGCGGCCGAACTGACCGAGCTCGGCGCCCGGTTCCGCATCCTCGCCGAGCCCTTCACCCGGATGCTGATCTTCGACCGCCGGATCGCGGTGCTCCCCGCCGCGGCCGACAACAGCAGCGCGGCCTTCGTCGAGGACCCGGCGGTGGTCGGCTACCTGGTCGGCGTCTTCGAGCGCGACTGGGAGCGCGCGGAGCGGGTGCAGTGGCGCACCGCCCCGCAGGACGGCAAGGGCATCCCGGTGCACGAGCAGGTCGGCCGGCTGCTGGCGCAGGGGCTGACCCAGCGGACGGTCGCGAGCCGGCTCGGGCTCGGCGAGCGCACCGTGGCCGCGCACATCGCCCGGCTGCGCGAGCTGTACGGCGCCGAGACGCTCTTCCAGCTCGGCTGGCAGATGCGCGCCGACGCGCCCGAGGAGCGGCCGGAGTGACGCCGCGTCAGCCGGTGGCGATCCCCGGGGACCAGTAGCCGAACGAGTCGCCCTTGGACTGCCGCGGCACCGGGAACTGCTCGCCGGGGGCCGTCCAGAAGCCCTCGCGCAGCGAGAGCGCCATGCCGGCCCAGTCCAGCGCCGTCTCCACGGTGTGCTGCAGGGCGTCCTGCGACCAGCCGTCGTCGAACACCAGCGGCAGCACCGGCGCGACCTGCTCGATGGTGGCGATCAGCGGGTTGTGCGTGATCGCCTCGTCCACCAGCAGCACGATCGGCTTGCGCAGCGCCGAGGCCCAGCCCAGTTCCAGGCTGACACCGGCCGACAGCGGCGCGCCGACGTACGCGAAGACCAGGTCGGCGGTCTGCAGCGCCCGGAAGTCGGAGGGCACCCGGGGCTCGGGGGCGCGGCCGGCGATCGTCCAGGCGTCGCTGTGGTGGGCGCTGTACACGGCCGCGCCGCTGCGCAGCAGGGTCGTCCGCAGGGTGGTCAGCCGGGTGCGGCTGGCCAGGGTCACCACGCTGTCGGCCGGGCCGGTGAGCCGCATCAGCGGTGCGGCCAGGAAGACCCGTGCGCGCCGGCCCTCGGAGGCCTGGGCGGTGCGATGGCGCAGGTAGGGCTCACTCATGTCGACTCCGGGGATTGGCCGCTGGCTGGTCTGGCGTCCGGCGAGCGATTGGCGTCCGGGCTCGCCCCGAGGCGAGTTCCGCTGTGGTGTGGTCGGGGCGGTGCCGTCGTGGCTGCTCGGGCGCCGCGGATGTGGTGTGACCGTGCTGATCGTCCAACGTTCGTGACCGACAAGTCCACCGGCACGTGGTGTCATATGGCTGCCTGGCAGCGAGATGACGCACCCGCGGGAATGCGCCGATCGTGACACCGAGCGTGCTCTTGCGGCATGATTTGGGCCAATGTTCGAGACTTCTCTATTCACTCGGTAGGCATTCCCAGAGGAGGGATCGGTCGCAATGTCTCGTATGCGCCGGTTTGTTCGGCTTGCCGTCGTGCCAGTTGTCATGGGTGCGGCGATATTGACGGGTAGTAATCCGGCTGCGGCCGACAGCGCCTGGACACTCCGCAGCGTGCACGCCGACCAGGCGGCCGCGGCGGAGACCGTGCAGGCCAGGACGGGCTCGCTGTTGCTGCTGGACGACTCCGCCTGGACCTGACGGGCGGCGAAGGTACTGCTCCCGGGCGGGACGGGGCGCCCGGGGTCCGACCGTCAGCCGAAGTCGGCCTGGTCGGCCGGTGACTCCTTCGCCGAGCGGGCGAGCACCCAGCCGAGCTGGAAGAGCGACTCCACCTGGTAGTCCTCGCGCATCTCCGCGATGTGGCGGGCGAGCGTGCGCTCGCTGATGCCCAGGCGCCGGGCGATGACGCGGTGATTGATTCCCTTGAGCATCAGATCGATGATCGTCTGCCGCAGCCGGGAAACCACCTGGGGCGGAACTGTCGGTGAGCCGTCAAAATCCAGGGCCCGACTCCAGTTCCGCTCGAAGACCTCCTCGATCAGGTAGCTGATGACGGCCTGATCGTGAATGAACGCGGCCAAGTTGAGATCGTCGACCACCGGGATCACCGCGGTGCGCCGATCGATCACGATCAATCTGGTGTAGGGCTCGTCCAGCGTTCGGACCCGGCCGCCGGCCGCGGTTATCGAGGCGACATAGTCGCGGGTGGGCGCGTGATACCGGGTGCTCGGGTGGTAGATCGTCCGAATGGTCGCGCCGCGGCGCAGAGTTTCCAGATCCCGGGCGATGACTCCGGCCAGCGCCTCCGGCGGGCGGGGGCCGCCCGGTTGGGCCGCCAGCATCTCCTCGGAGCACCCGCTGACGAGCTGGCCCAGCCGCTGGTTTATCAGCACTTTGCCATGGACGTATTCGATGATCCCGCCCGCCTTGCGCGGGGTGCGGAAGTCCTCGGCGAGGTCCTGGAGGTCGGCCGGCAGGGACACCGCCCGCTGCAGCAGGTCGAGCGCCTTGCGCTGCCACAGGCTGGTCAGCCGGGCCGACAGCTGCTCGGGGTCGACGGCCACCAGCACCGCCGGGTCGTCGGTGTCCGGCACGAGCAGCCCGATGTCGAGCAGCTCGTCCAGGGCCTTGCTGCCCTCCGGGGCCTCCAGGTCGGGGGAGACCCGGCCGTGCGACTTCAGGACGTTGCGGTAGAGCTGGCGGGCCTCGCTCGACAGGACGCCCAGCCCGCGTGGGGTGAGGCCCGGTTCGTCGGTCTCACTCATCAGGCTCCTTGCCATCGGTCAAACCGGTGCGGCGCGGCCGGTACCGCTTCTCCGGGGATCATAGGCGCCCCGGAGCTGCGGGGAGCCCCCGCGCCGGACATTCCCGCCGCCCGTGCACGGTGGAGTACCGCACTGTCTCATCCGACAGCAGGCCGCCGGCACCCCCCGGGAGGAGGGAACCGGCGGCCTGGGAGACCCCTGGGGTCCGGTCAGCGCTTGGGACGCCAGACCACCAGCGCACTGGACTGCTGGACCTGCTGGTACGGCACCAGGTCGCGGCGGTAGGAGGCGTGCACCGCCGCCTCGCGCTGCTGGATGGCGGTGGCGGCCCCGTCGAGGGCGTCGGCGAGCTCCGCCACGCGGGCCTGGAGCGCGGCGACCTGGTTCTCCAGCTCGATGATCCGCTTGATGCCGGCCAGGTTGATGCCTTCGTCCTGGGAGAGGCGCTGGACCTCCCGCAGCTGCTGGATGTCCCGGGCCGAGTAGCGCCGGCCCCGGCCGGCCGTGCGGTCCGGGGAGACCAGGCCGAGCCGGTCGTACTGGCGCAGGGTCTGCGGGTGCAGGCCGGAGAGCTCCGCGGCCACCGAGATCACGTACACCGGGGTGTCCTCGGTCAGCACGTACTGCGGTGCAGGGGTGCCGCGGGGGCGGCGCGGCACCGAGCCGGGAAGGCCCTCGCCGAGGCCCGGGCCGATCGGACTGTCGGGGGTCGTCATCTGGTCACGCTCCCTCCGCCGCCTGGAAGAGGGCGGCACGCGGGTCGTCCGAGGCGGTGGCCTCGCGGTACTGCTCCAGTGCGTTCAGCGCGTCTCCGGTGACGTGCTTGGGGACGACGACCTCGACGGTGACCAGCAGGTCGCCGCGGGTGCCGTCCTTGCGGGTGGCGCCCTTGCCCCGGGCCCGGAGGGTGAGGCCGTTGGCGCTGCCGGCCGGCAGCTTGAGCTTCACCGCGGGCCCGTTGAGGGTCGGGACCTCGATCGTCCCGCCGAGGGCCGCTTCGGGGAAGGTGACCGGCACGGTCACCGTGAGGTTGTCGGCCTTGCGGCCGAACACCGGGTGGGCGTCCACGTGCACGCTGACGTAGAGGTCGCCCGGCTGGCCGCCGCGTTCGCCCTGGGCGCCCTTGCCCTTGAGGCGGATCCGCTGGCCGTCCTGCACCCCGGCCGGGATGCGCACCTGCATCGTCCGGGCCGAGGAGGCGCGGCCGCTGCCGTGGCACACCGTGCAGGGGTCGTCGACGATCATGCCGCGGCCCTTGCAGTCGCGGCACGGGTCGGAGAGGGCGAAGGCGCCCTGGCCGCGGCTGACGGTGCCCGCACCGACGCAGGTCGGGCAGACCCGCGGGGTGGTGCCGGTCTTCGCGCCGGTGCCGGCGCAGGCGCGGCACGGGGCCTGACTGGTCATCCGCAGCGGGACGGTCGCGCCGTCCACCGCCTCGGTGAACGAGAGCGTCACCTCGGTCTCGACGTCGGCGCCGCGCCGCGGCTGGGCCTGCCGGCCGCCGCGGTTGAACAGGCCGCCGAAGACGTCGCCGATGCCGCCGCCCCCGCCGCCGCCACCGGAGCCGGAGAACAGGTCGCCGAAGTCGAAGTTGTAGTTGCCGCCGGCGCCGCCGGGACGGAAGCCCCCGTTGCCGAACAGGCTGCGGGCCTCGTCGTACTCCTTGCGGCGCTTCTCGTCCGACAGGACGTCGTACGCCTCGGAGATGTCCTTGAACCGCTCCTCGGCCTTGGCGTCACCCTTGTTGGCGTCCGGGTGGAACTCGCGGGCCAGCTTGCGGTACGTCTTCTTGATCTCGGCTGCGGTGGCGTCCTTGGGCACGCCGAGGACCTTGTAGTAGTCCTTCTCCACGTAGTCCTTGGTGCTCATGGCTGCCGCCACCTCCCGAAACGTGTCTGAACGGCGCTGCGGAGTCGCACCCCGACGATGTCGGCGTACGACTCCGCAGCACACAGATTGTCAGCTGTCCGCCGCACCGTCACCCTTGGCGGACTCCGGCTTGTCGGCGTCCGGGGCGGACGTGGTCTGGGTGCCCGGCTGGGGCTCCGCGACCGCGACCATCGCCGGGCGGATGATCCGCTCGCCGATCCGGTAGCCGGGCTGGAGGATCTGCACGCAGGTGTCCTCGGTGACGTCCGAGGAGTAGCTGTGCATCAGCGCCTCGTGCAGCGTCGGGTCGAAGGACTCGCCCTCCTTGCCGAACTGCTGCAGGCCCAGCTTGGCGACCACGGTCTCCAGCGACTCGGCGACCGACTTGAAGCCGCCCGTCACCTCGCCGTGGTCGCGGGCCCGGCCGATGTCGTCCAGCACCGGGATCAGCGACTCCAGGATGTTGGAGACGGCGATCTCCCGGACCGTCAGCCGGTCGCGCTCGACCCGCTTGCGGTAGTTCTGGTACTCGGCCTGCAGCCGCTGCAGGTCAGCGGTGCGCTCGCCCGCCTCGCGCTTGGCCGCGGCGAGCTCGTCGGCGCCCGCCACAGCCTCCTCGGCGGCCTTGAGGACGGCCTCCTCGGCGGAGTCGTCGCCGGGCTCGCCGCCCTGCGCCTTCTCCGTCATGCGGCACCGCCCTTGGGCTTCTCGTCGTCGATGATCTCGGCGTCGACCACGTCGTCGTCCTTGGCGCCGGCGGACTCGCCGGCACCGGCCGCCCCGGCGGCGTCGGCCTGCGCGTAGAGCGCGGCGCCGAGCTTCTGGGCGGTGGTGGAGACCTTCTCGGTGGCCTCGCGGATCGCCGCGATGTCCTCGCCCTTCAGCGCCTCCTTGAGCTCGCCGATGGCGGTCTCGACCTCGGTCTTGACGTCGGCGGGCAGCTTGTCGGCGTTGTCGGCGATGAACTTCTCGGTCGAGTAGACGAGCTGCTCGCCCTGGTTGCGGGTCTCCACGGCCTCGCGGCGCTTGTGGTCCTCGTCCGCGTACTGCTCGGCCTCGCGGCGCATGCGGTCGACCTCGTCCTTCGGCAGCGAGGAGCCGCCGGTGACGGTCATCTTCTGCTCCTTGCCGGTGCCGAGGTCCTTCGCGGCCACGTGCATGATGCCGTTGGCGTCGATGTCGAAGGTGACCTCGATCTGCGGCAGGCCGCGCGGCGCCGGCGGCAGGCCGGTCAGCTCGAACATGCCGAGCTTCTTGTTGTACGCCGCGATCTCGCGCTCGCCCTGGTAGACCTGGATCTGCACGGAGGGCTGGTTGTCCTCGGCCGTGGTGAAGATCTCGGAGCGCTTGGTCGGGATCGTGGTGTTGCGCTCGATCAGCTTGGTCATGATGCCGCCCTTGGTCTCGATGCCGAGGGACAGCGGGGTGACGTCGAGCAGCAGGACGTCCTTGACCTCGCCCTTGAGGACACCGGCCTGGAGGGACGCGCCGATGGCGACGACCTCGTCCGGGTTGACGCCCTTGTTGGCGTCCTTGCCGCCGGTCAGCTCGCGGACGAGCTCGGCGACGGCCGGCATGCGGGTCGAGCCGCCGACCAGGACCACGTGGTCGATCTCGGACAGCGCGATGCCGGCGTCCTTGATGACGTTGTGGAACGGGTGCTTGCAGCGCTCGAGCAGGTCCGCGGTCAGCTGCTGGAACTGGGCCCGGGTGAGCTTCTCGTCCAGGTGCAGCGGGCCCTCGGCGGAGGCCGTGATGTAGGGCAGGTTGATCGAGGTCTCGGAGGACGAGGACAGCTCGATCTTGGCCTTCTCGGCCGCCTCGCGGAGGCGCTGGACGGCCATCTTGTCCTTGGACAGGTCGACGCCGTGGCCGGCCTGGAAGGTCTTCACCAGGTGGTCGACGACGCGCTGGTCCCAGTCGTCACCACCGAGGTGGTTGTCACCGTTGGTGGCCTTCACCTCGACGACGCCGTCGCCGATCTCCAGCAGGGACACGTCGAACGTGCCACCGCCGAGGTCGAAGACCAGGATGGTCTGGTCGTCCTTGTCGAGGCCGTACGCCAGGGCGGCGGCGGTCGGCTCGTTGACGATGCGCAGGACGTTGAGGCCCGCGATCTCGCCGGCCTCCTTGGTGGCCTGGCGCTCGGAGTCGTTGAAGTACGCCGGGACGGTGATGACGGCGTCGGTGACCGTCTCGCCCAGGTACGACTCCGCGTCGCGCTTCAGCTTCTGCAGGATGAAGGCGGAGATCTGCTGGGGGTTGAAGTCCTTGCCGTCCAGGTTGATCTTCCAGTCGGTGCCCATGTGGCGCTTGACCGACCGGATCGTCCGGTCCACGTTGGTGACCGCCTGGCGCTTGGCGACCTCACCGACCAGGACCTCGCCGTTCTTGGCGAAGGCGACGACGGACGGCGTGGTCCGAGCGCCCTCGGCGTTGGTGATGACCGTGGGCTCACCGCCCTCAAGAACGCTGACGACGGAGTTCGTCGTACCGAGGTCGATGCCGACCGCGCGTGCCATCGTAAATACCTCCACGGGAGAGTTGAGCGTTACGGGCTCAAGCATGCCTGACGGTTCGGGGACCGTCAACAGCCATGAGTCCGTGTCGCTCAACTTTGCTGCGCGGGCGGCGGAAGGCGGCGGTCGGGCGCGGGCCGGGTGCCGGTCGCCGTCCGGGGCGTCCGGATGGGTGAGTATGTCCTTAGTGACTGTCGCCATACCTTGAGCGTCTTCTGAACAAGTGCTACGGAGCGGTAGGGTCCGGGCGTTGGGTCGCTAAGTTACCGACCAGTACACTGGGGCGACCCCTAGACACCAGCCGCTGGAGACGGAGAGCCGATGCAGCTAGCAGCGATCGTCATCTCGCTGGTCACCACTGTGATCGGCACTGCGCTCGCCGCCCGGGCGGCCGCGTACATCTACAAGGTCGTCCGGACCGGACAGGTCGACACCACCCGCTTCGGACAGCCCGCCAAGCGGGTGAAGACCGTCGCCACCGAGTTCATCGGCCACACCAGGATGAACCAGTGGGGCGTCGTCGGCGTCGCCCACTGGTTCGTGGCCGTCGGCTTCTTCTCCCTGGTGCTCACCCTGGTGAACGCCTTCGGCCAGCTCTTCGACGCCGAGTTCGTGCTGCCGGTCATCGGCGGCTGGCTGCCGTGGGAGATCTTCACCGAGCTGATCGGCACCCTCACCACCCTGGGCATCGCGACCCTGATCGTGATCCGGCTGCTCAGCCTGCCGTCCCGCTCCGGCCGCAAGTCCCGCTTCGCGGGCTCGATCGCCTGGCAGGCCTTCTACGTCGAGTACACGATCCTCGGCATCGGCCTGTGCATCATGATGCTGCGCGGCCTGGAGGGCGCCCTGGCCGGCGTCGAGTCCTACGACCCGGCGTACCTGATCTCGTACCCGATCGTCGCCGCCTTCGACGGCGTCGCCCACGGCACGCTGGTCAACCTGATCTACGTCTTCGCGATGCTGAAGATCTGCATCTCCTTCGCGTGGGCGATCACCATCGGCATCAACCCGTCGATGGGCGTGGCCTGGCACCGCTTCCTCGCCTTCTTCAACATCTACTTCAAGCGCGAGGAGGACGGCGGCACCGCGCTCGGCGCCCTGCGCCCGATGACCAGCGGCGGCCAGCCGATCGACTTCGAGGACCCGGCCGACGACGCCGTCTTCGGCGTCTCCCAGGTCGAGCACTTCTCCTGGAAGGGCATCCTCGACTTCTCCACCTGCACCGAGTGCGGTCGCTGCCAGTCGCAGTGCCCCGCCTGGAACACCGGCAAGCCGCTCTCGCCGAAGCTGCTCATCATGAGCCTGCGCGAGCACGCCTTCGCCAAGGCCCCCTACCTGCTCGCCGGCGGCGGCAAGTCCATGGAGGGCGACGAGAAGGCCACCGCCGAGCAGCTCGCCGGCGTGAGCGCCGAGGCCCTCGCCGAGGCCGAGCGTCCGCTGATCGGCACCGCCGAGGAGGGCGGTGTCATCGACCCGGACGTGCTGTGGTCCTGCACCACCTGCGGCGCCTGCGTCGAGCAGTGCCCCGTCGACATCGAGCACATCGACCACATCGTCGACATGCGCCGCTACCAGGTCATGATCGAGAGCTCCTTCCCGACCGAGGCCGGGACGATGCTCAAGAACCTGGAGAACAAGGGCAACCCGTGGGGCATGGCCACCAAGGCGCGCCTCGACTGGGTCAAGGAGCTCAAGAAGGAGACCGGCATCGAGGTGCCGGTGATCGGTCAGGACATCGAGCCCGCCGAGGTCGAGTACCTCTACTGGGTCGGCTGCGCCGGCGCCCTGGAGGACCGCGCCAAGAAGACCACCAAGGCCTTCGCCGAGCTGCTGCACACCGCGGGCGTGAAGTTCGCGATCCTCGGCAAGGAGGAGTCCTGCACCGGTGACTCCGCCCGCCGCCTCGGCAACGAGTTCCTCTTCCAGATGCTCGGCGCGCAGAACGTCGAGACGCTGAACGCCGCGCTGGAGGACGCCCCGGTCAAGCGGATCGTGGCCACCTGCCCGCACTGCTTCAACACCATCGCCAACGAGTACCCGCAGCTCGGCGGGCACTTCGAGGTCATCCACCACACCCAGCTGCTGCAGCACCTCATCGACGAGGGCAAGCTGATCCCGGTCAACCCCGTCGAGGGCCTGATCACCTACCACGACCCGTGCTACCTGGGCCGCCACAACAAGGTCTACAGCCCGCCGCGCGAGATCATGGACAAGGTCCCGGGCCTGCGCCAGCAGGAGATGCACCGCCACAAGGAGCGCGGCTTCTGCTGCGGCGCCGGCGGCGCGCGGATGTGGATGGAGGAGCGGATCGGCAAGCGCATCAACACCGAGCGCGTCGACGAGGCGCTGTCCCTCAACCCGGACATCGTCTCCACCGCCTGCCCGTTCTGCCTCGTCATGCTCTCCGACTCGGTCAACGGCAAGAAGAACGAGGGCGCCGCCAAGGAGCACCTGAAGGTCGTCGACGTGGCCCAGCTGCTGCTCGACTCCGTCAAGGCCCAGCCGGTCGAGCCCGAGCCGGAGACCGTCCAGGCCTGACCCGTCACGGCACCCCGTCCCGGCCCCGTACGCCCCCGCGGCGCACGGGGCCGGGGCGCGTCCGCCGCCGACCGGTGGCCTAGCATGAGCGCCCATGAGCGACGGCGGGGGCACAGCGCACATCGGCGGCGGCATACCCGGGGGCGGGCCGGACGGCACCGGGCCGGCGGGGGCGGGACCGGCGGGGGTGGGGAGGCCCGCGTACCTGCCCCCGGTGGGCATCGCGCCGCCCGGCAGCCCGACACCCGACTGGGCCGCGCTCGCCGAGTCCAACGAACGGCGGCAGCGCCGCCGCAGGCTGCTGATGACCGGTGGCGCGGTGGCCGGCGTGCTGGCCGTGGCGGGCGTGGTCGCCACCGCCCTCCTGCTGCGCCAGGACGGCCCCGACGGGCCGCGGACCGCGGAACCCACCGCCCCCGCCACCGTGGCCGTCGACGGCCCTCCCAGCGCCGTCCCGAGCGCCTCTGCGGCGCCCTCCGCCCCGCCGTCCGCCTCCGCGTCGGCCGTATCCTCCGCCTCCGCGTCGGCCGGGTCCACCGCCCCCGCGCCGGTACCCACCCGCCTCGACGACGTCCGCGGCGCCCGCCCCGCCGCCCTCGCCCCGGGCGCCGTCCTCGGCACCGCCCCCGGCCACACCGGCCCCGCGCTGCTGCTGCACGGCAGTGCCGACGGCTGGGCGCAGACCTCCGCCGCCGTCGTCGACACCTCGAAGAGCTTCACCGTCTCCGCGGTGGTGCGGAACGACGCGGCCACCGGCGCGCGCGCCGTGGTGACCCAGGGCAGCGGCAGCTACTACTCCTTCTACCTGGGCCGCGACTACTGGGGCAGCCACGACCAGTGGGTGTTCAAGGTGCAGACCGCGGCCGGCGGCGACGACGGCACCAGCCGCCAGGCGTTCTCCACCGGTCAGGCCACCACCGGCCAGTGGGTGATGCTCACCGGCGTGTACGACGCCGGCAGCAGGCAGATCCGGCTGTACGTCAACGGCGCGCCCGCGCAGACCACCTCCGTGTCGGGGATCTGGCAGGCCGGCGGTCCGCTGCAGATCGGCCGCACCCGCTGGAAGAACACCTGGACCGACCCGTGGGACGGCGCCCTCACGAACGTGCAGGTCTGGAGCCAGGCGCTGCCCGCGGAGCGCGTCACCCAGCTCTGGAGGAGCGGCGGAAGGGCCGCCGGCACCCAGCCCGCCGCCGGGTGGCTGCTGCCCTGACCCGCGCCCGATCCGGCGGGGCCCGTTTGTCGGGAAGACACAACTGCGGACCGTGCGGCAGGGCGCGCCTCGGGAGGAAATACAGTAGGCGCTGGACCCGCGGTGCGCGGGTCCGCTGGTGGAAGGCCCGAGGAGCCGTACCAGCCACGCGTCGAACCGATCGACACCGGCCAGGACACGACCACGGCCGGGCCCGTACCGGACATAGGGGAGAAGCTCAGACCATGACCGAGGCGATCATGCTGGTCGGTGGCAAGGGCACCCGGCTGCGCCCGTTGACCACCCACACCCCCAAGCCGATGCTGCCCGTCGCGGGCGTGCCGTTCATCGCTCACCAGCTGGCGCGTGCGGCCGCGGCCGGGGTGACCCGGGTGGTGCTCGCCACCTCCTACCTCGCCGAGGTCTTCGAGGACCACTTCCAGGACGGCAGCCCGTACGGCATCGAGCTGGTCTACCTCACCGAGAAGGAGCCGCTGGGCACCGGCGGCGCCATCCGCAACGCCGCGGCCGGCCTGACCTGCGGCCCCGACGAGCCCGTCCTGGTGTTCAACGGCGACATCCTCTCCGGCCTCGACATCGCCGCGCTGCGCGACGGCCACGTGGCCGCCGGCGCCGACGTCACCCTGCACCTCACCCGGGTGGAGGACCCGCGCGCCTTCGGCCTGGTGCCCACCGACGGGAACGGCCGGGTGCTGGAGTTCCTCGAGAAGCCCGAGACCCCCGAGCAGATCGTCACCGACCAGATCAACGCGGGCTGCTACGTCTTCACCCGCTCGGTGATCGACCGCATCCCGGCGGGCCGCGAGGTCTCCGTCGAGCGCGAGACCTTCCCCGAGCTGCTGGCCACCGGCGCGCTGCTGCGCGGCGTGGTCGACACCTCGTACTGGCTGGACCTCGGCACCCCCGCCGCGTTCGTCCGCGGCTCCGCCGACCTGGTGCTCGGCAAGGTCGACTCCCCGGCGGTGCCCGGCCCGACCGGCGAGGCCCTGCTGCTGCCCGGTGCCCAGGTCGACCCGGGCGCGGTGCTCAGCAACGGCACCGTCGTCTCCGAGGGCGCCGAGATCGAGGCCGGCGCGATCGTCGAGGGCAGCGTGATCCTGCCCGGCGCGGTGATCGGCGCCGACGCCTACGTGAAGGACTCCATCGTCGGCGCGTACGCCGTCATCGGCGCCCGCACCTCGCTGGACGGCACCGTGATCGGCGACGGCGCGACCGTCGAGTCCGACAACGAGCTGCCCAACGGGCTGCGGATCGCCTGCGGCACCCTGCTGCCGGTCGGTGCCGTCCGCACCACCGCGGGCCCCGGCGGCTGCCCGGCCGGCGAGACCGCCGCGGCCGCCGTGCACGGCCCGGCCATCGGCGCCCAGCGCTGACCCGACGGGACCCGACCTGATCCGGGCGGGGCGGGGAGGCCGGGCGGCCTCCCCGCCCCGCTCGTCACAGGACGGCTGCAATCCGGTGCCCGGCCGTTGATCAACCGACGGCCGGTCAGCCCGAGCAGGTACCGTCGATGCGTGGCTGGCAATCGATACGACAACGGGCACGGCGCCGACCCCCGGCAGGGATGGTCCGCGCCCGCCGGCCCGGCGCCGCGGCAGCAGCCGGGCGGCGGGCCCACGGGGGAGCCCGAGTACTTCACCGCGCCCGTCCCGGGCCACCCCGGCGGTCCCGCCGAGGGCTTCGGCGACGGGTACCCCGACGACCGGCAGGGCCACACCCGGGCCTTCCCGGTCGGCCAGGACCCGTACGGCCAGGGCGGCTACGCCGCGGGCCCCTACGGGCAGGACGCGTACGGCCAGGGCGGCTACGGCCAGGACGACGGCGGCTACGGCCAGGGCGGCGAGCAGTACGGCGCCCAGGACAACGTCGCGGTCTACCGGGCCGGCGGCCAGGTGGCGCCCCGGGTCTCCGGGCCGCGTCCGACCTGGAAGGAACTGCTGGTCGGGATCTACCGAGAGCCCGCCCGCACCTTCGACCGGATGCGGGACCACCAGGCCTGGCTGCCCGCCCTCACCGTCTCGCTGGTCTACGGCGTGCTCGCCGTGCTCGGCATGGGCGCCACCCACGACGACATCGTCAACTCCACCTTCTCGGTCGCGGCCTGGGCGCTGATCGCCGCCGCGATCGGTTTCGCGGTGGCCGGCGCCATGCTCGGCGCGGTCACCTACGCGCTGGCCCGCCAGCTGGGCGGTGACGGCCCGTGGCAGTCCACCGTCGGCCTGGCCGTGCTGATCGGCTGGACGAGCGACACCCCGCGACTGCTGCTCGCCCTGTTCCTGCCCACCGACAACCTGGTCGTCCAGGTGGTCGGCTGGATCACCTGGCTGATCTGCGCCGTGCTGCTGACCACCATGGTCCGCCGGGTGCACGACCTGCCCTGGGGCAAGGCCGCCGGCGCGGCCGCCCTGCAGCTGCTCGCGCTGCTCGTCCTCATCAAGCTGCCGACGCTGAGCTGACCCGCGCTCCCGGACGGCCGGCCCCCGCACCGGGGTGCCGGCCGTCGCCGTGTCCGGTCCGCCGCCTGATGCCGCCGGCGCTTCCCGCCGCCGGACGCCCGCTGCCGGGACGGGCGGGCGCACCGGGCCGCGGCGATAGGGTGGACAGTCTGTCCGTCTGCCCCACGCAGTACCCGGAGCACCCTCATGACCCTCGCCACCACCCACGTCAGCTTCCCGTCCGGTGCGGTGACCGGCACCTCGCCGGTGCTGGCCGTGCACCCGCTGGACGGCGGCCGGTACGCCGTCGTCACCGAGGCGACGCCGTTCCACCCGCTCGACCACACCTGGCCCGACCAGCCCGCCGACCTCGGCACGCTCACCGTCGGCGGCGTGGCGCACCCGGTGGTGGACTGCCTGACCGGCGCGGTCGGCCCGGACGGCGGCGAGCTGCTGGTCGGCGCGGACATCCCCGTCCGCCGGGGCGACGAGGAGTGGTCCTGGCTGGTGCTGCACGTGGTCGAGCAGGAGCCCGCCGACGCGATCGGGGCGAGCGCCGAACTCGCCGTCGACGCCGGGCGCCGGGCGCTGCTCTCCGCCTCGCACAGCGGCTGCCACCTGCTCGCGCTCGCCCTCAACGCCGCCCTCGCCCCGCGCTGGCGCAAGGACCCGGGCCGCAGCGACGCCTTCGGTAACCCCGACTTCGACAGCCTCGCGATGGCCACCTCCGTGATGGACACCGAGGCCAGCACCGACACCTACCGGCTCGGCAAGTCGCTGCGGAAGAAGGGCTTCACCACCGAGGCCGGCGAGGACTTCCCGGCGCTCGCGGACGCGATCCCCGCCCTCACCGAGGCCGTCAACGTCCAGCTCGCCGCCTGGGTCGCCGCCGACGCGCCGATCGGCATCGACGTGCCCGGGCCGGAGCTGACCGCCCGCCGGCAGTGGCACTGCGAGCTCCCGCAGGGCCCGGCCCGGATCTTCTGCGGCGGCACCCACCTGCACCACCTCGGCGAGCTCGCCGAGCTGCGCACCGAGCTGACCCTCTCCGAGGACGGCAGCGAGCTGGTCGCCGTCACCCGGCCGAAGCGCGCCTAACTCGCGACGGCCCGCGGAGGTTCCCGGCCCGGGGCGGTGCTCCGTTGCAGATCCATAACGCAGCGTGCGCCTATGCGGCAATTGTTCGAATTGTTCGGCGCGGGGCGGGGTCGCTCTCGGTAGCGTTCGCGTGCATTCAGCACCCGTCCCCAGCCGAGGAACACCATGACGACCCCGCAGCCGCCCCAGGGCCTCCCCACCGACCCGTCCGCGCAGGGCGGCTTCGGTCCCGCCCAGGGCTACGGCCAGCCCGCCCCGGGCCAGCCGGCGCCCGCCTACGGCCAGCCCGCCCCGGGCCAGGTGCCCGACGGGTACGCCCAGGCCGCCCAGGCGGCGGTGCTCGCTCCGAAGAAGAGCCCGATCAAGAAGATCCTCGTCGGTGTCGGCACCCTGGTGCTGATCGTCGCGGTCAAGCTCGGCATCAGCTTCGGCATCGGCTACGCCGCCGCCGACAAGCCCGTGCACGCCAAGGCCGGCGAGTGCGTCAAGGTCACCGGCAGCGACAACGACCCCAAGGTCGACACCGTCGACTGCGGCAGCGCCGACGCCAACTACAAGGTGATCTCGGTCGTCGACAACTCCTTCGACCCGAACGCCTGCAGCAACGTCGAGGGCTCCACCGCGGGCCTGGCCCAGCAGCTGCTCAGCGACAAGTTCGTGCTCTGCCTGGCCGAGAAGAAGTAACCGCGCCTCCCGCGGTCTCCGCGGACGCGGCAGTGGGCCGCCGATCACCGATCGGCGGCCCACTGCCGTTGCGCTCCCCGGGCCCTCCTCCGCGGCCCCGGCAGGGGCGGAGGAGGGCGGTGCCGGACCCGGGCGGGTCAGACCTCGGTGCGGTGGAAGTTCAGGTACGAGCGGGACGGCGTCGGTCCGCGCTGGCCCTGGTAGCGCGAGCCGTACCGCTCCGAGCCGTAGGGGTGCTCGGCCGGCGAGGACAGCCGGAACAGGCACAGCTGGCCGATCTTCATCCCCGGGTACAGCTTGATCGGCAGGGTGGCGACGTTCGACAGCTCCAGCGTGACGTGGCCGCTGAAACCGGGGTCGATGAAGCCGGCCGTGGAGTGCGTCAGCAGGCCGAGGCGGCCCAGGCTGGACTTGCCCTCCAGTCGCGAGGCGACGTCGTCCGGCAGCGTGATCACCTCGAACGTCGAGGCCAGCACGAACTCGCCCGGGTGCAGGATGAACGCCTCGTCGCCCTCCGGCTCGACCAGCCGGGTCAGGTCCGGCTGCTCCTCGGAGGGATCGATGTGCGGGTAGCGGTGGTTCTCGAACACCCGGAAGAAGCGGTCCAGCCGGACGTCGATGCTGGAGGGCTGGACCATCTTGGGGTCGAACGGGTCGATCACGACCCGGCCCTTGTCGATTTCGGTCCGGATGTCCTTGTCAGAGAGCAGCACGCAGTCGAGGTTAAAGGCAACGCGGGGCCACGGACGAATCAGGTACCTGTCGTCCGGGGCCCCGCGGCCGTGCCCGAACACCGTCAGGCGAGGAACTCCACGGCCTCCAGCCGCATCGCGCGTGCCAGTTGCGCCCCGGACAGCTCGCTCACGTCGGCCGGCACCGAACTCCGCAGGCGTCCGCACTGCGGACAGCGGATGAGTCTGCCCGGGCCGAGCCGGGCGGTGCCGAGATTCTGCATCGGGAACGTGGCCGTGCTGAACAGGTGCCCCTCGGCACAACGAACGACGGTGCGCTGCTCCATCGATCCCCTTCCCATACTTCCCCGTGGTCCCCGTCCGCCTCGCGCCCCCGGCGCGGCCCGCCCGGCCTGCCCGGCCCGTCCGGTCCGTGCGGCGGGCCCGGGCGAAGGACTGCGCCGCGGACGCCAGCGTCACATTAGGGGATGTTCCGGACATCACCTGCGGCGGCTCGCCGCCCCGCGCGGCCGGAACGGCCCACACAGTACGCCCCTCGGAGACCCCCTCGCACCGGGCCGGCGGCGCGTTCACGCCATGCCCCGTGCCGCTCCGCGGATGGGGTACAGTGGTGCTTGATCGGGCGACCCATGACGGGCCGTCAGATGCGGGCGTAGTTTAATGGTAGAACATGAGCTTCCCAAGCTTAGAGCGCGAGTTCGATTCTCGTCGCCCGCTCCATGAGGAAACCCCAGGTCGATGACCTGGGGCTTCTTTGTTGTCTGAACCAATTTCGGGATCGCGTGCCCCCGGCGTGCCTTATGCCTCTGTCGGCAGGGGTGTGCCCCGGCCGAGCCGACGAGTGATCTCCGCGTCCATGCCGTCGGCGATCTTCTTGTCCCGCTCGCTGGTTGCGTGCTGGTAGATCAGCGCCGCCCGGACGGAGGCGTGCCCCATGCGGGCCATCAGCTCCTTGAGGCTGGCCCCGGTGGCGGCGGCCATGGTGTTGCCGGTGTGGCGGAGGTCGTAGAAGCGGAAGCCCGGCATGCCCGCCATGGCACGAGCCTTGCGCCAGATCCGTCCGAAGCTGGTCCGGCGGAACGGGGCGCCCTTCTCGCCGACGAAGACGAGTCCCTGCGGCTCCTTCTCGGCGAACAGTTCCAGGTGCATCCGGGCGTCCGGGAGCACGGCCGCCGGGATGGTGATGGTCCGCTTGCCCGCCTCGGTCTTCGTCTCGCCGAGGGCCCGCCGGCCAGTGTTCAGCTCGGGGGCTGCGAGGCGGATTCGGACCGTACCGGCCACGAGGTCGAGGTCCGACCGCCTCAGTTCGGCCAGTTCCTCCGGGCGGAGCGTCGTGAAGGCGCCGAGCAGGACCATCAAGCGCCAGCGAGGGCCCACCAACTCGGCCAGCTCGTAGACCTGCTCGACGGTCGCGATCCCACGCTCTTCGGCCGACTCCTTGCCAGCCCCCTTGATCCGGCACGGGTTGCGGCGGATCAACTCGTCGTCGGTGGCGGTCGCCATGATGGCCTTGAGCAGCCTGTACGCCTTCGCCGTGGTCGTCGGCTTGCCGGTCGCCAGCAGCTCGGCCCGCCAGGTCCGGACGCGCGGCGGCGTGATCTCGTCCAGGTCCCACTCGCCGAAGGTCGGTACGAGGTGCAGCCGGAGCAGGCGCCGGTACAGCTCCTGCGTCGTGGGCATCAGCCCGCGCTCAGTGACCCATGCTTCGGCGTACTTCGTGAAGTTGACGGCCCCGGCGTCCGGGTCGCGCCAGTCCTTCTTGCGGATCGTGGTCTGCATCTCGGCCAGCCAGTCATCCGCGTCAGCCTTGGTCTCGAACGTCTCCGGTGCCGGGCGAAGCAGGCCGTTCGGGTCGAGGTATCGAGCCTGGAAGCGGCCGGACGGGAGCTTGCGAATCCGGCCGAACTGCCGGCGCTTGCCTGCCATCAGGCCACCGCCCGCAGCCGACGGGACCGCCGGGTGACCGGCTGGACGGTGTTGGCGGTGATGAAGTCGGCGAGCGCAGCCGCGGGGATGCGGACGTGTCGGCCGACCTTGACGAAGGCGATGCGTCGTTCTGCGATCAGGCGGCGAGGGAAGCGCTCCCCGCTGGTCTCCCAGGTGCCGAGGCGTTCGGCGACCTCCTTGACTGTCATCAGTCGATCCATGCCAGTTCCTCCCCCTCTCGCGCGAGCTGCGCGTACATCTCCTGTCGATCGGTGGTGCGTCGTTCGTGCAGCTCAGCCGCAATGGTGGCGGCGAGCATGGACTCCCCCGGGCTGTTGCCTGCCCCGGCGAAGGCCCAGTGGGCGACCACGAGGGTTTCGGCCTCGGGCAGGTCGTCCAGGTCCGGGAGACCGGCGGCCAGGAGCCGGTCCCGGAGGTCGGCGCGGGCCTGTTCGGCGCGGAAGTTGGCGCGGACCTGGCGGAGCGCGCCGAGGGTGGTCGAGTAGGTGGGACTCTTGCTGGAGAAGTGGCCGCGGAAGCCGAGCATGTGCGACCAGTGCGCCAGCAGCCGGTCCGGGTACAGGCCGTCCAGGTCCCAGCACGCCTCGATCAGGCGGCGGGTGTGCGCCGGGAGCTCGTAGCGGTCGAGCTCGTGACGCTCCAGGATGCGGCGGTCCACGGTCTCGGTCGTCTCGGCGCTCTTGGTGGCGTACTTGGCGACGTAGGAGGCGACGGCCTGTTCGGCGATCTCCCCGGCGGCGAAGGCCCCGATCGGGCGCACGTCCACCTGCTTGCCCCACTGGAGGACCCGGGCGGGCAGGTCACCGGCACCGGGCACGGGGACGCCAGCGGTGCGGGCGGCGGCGCGGATCGCGTCGTCCAGCAGCGTCACGGTCGCCCACGCTGGCGGCGGGGTGTCCGGGCCGTTGGGGCCGTCGATGCGGATCACGGCGTGGAAGTGCACGGCCCCGCGCCGCTGGTACTCGGCAACCTTCCCGTACGAGATCCGGGCGTGCTCGGGTAGTTCGGTGCGGGTGAGTCCGGCGCGCTTGGCCACTTCCCGGCGCAGGGCGATGGTGAAACGTCGCCACAGGTCGGGGGCGTGGTTGTTCCACAGCACGGCGTGCGCGTAGTCGTAGCGCTCCGGATCGAGTGGGGTGCCGAGCACGGAAGCGCCCGCGGGGTGGGTCAGGCCGCAGCGGCACGCGCCCATGTCGGGCCGGTTGTGGACCAGACCGAACGACGGCGCGGTGAGCGTGGCGAACACCCTCGGGTGGGAGCGGACCGAGGTGGCCACGCCCTTGTTCTGGTCTCCGGTGAGTCCGGCCCGGATCAGGTGGAAGGTGTCGGCCGAGTAGGTGCGGGCGCACGAGGGACAGCGGGAGGCCCGCCGGTTGCCGCAGGCGACCTTGAGGCGGTGGCCGGGTTCGTGCTCGGTCGAGTACCGGTGCCACACCGCGCCGGTCGGGGCGTGGACCAGGGTGCGGAAGCCCTTGAGGTGGATCGGGTTCGCGCAGCCGCCGGTACGGCGGATCTGCTCGTGGAGCTTGGGCAGGTCACCGCGGGAGGCGAGGCGGGCCAGGTCCGCTAATGCGAGCCGGTCCGCCTCGGCGGTGGGCCGGTGGGTCACCACGCGGTCCCTGTCCCGTGGCAGGGGTGGCAGTCGGGCCCGGGAGTCGGCTCTGTGTCCTGGCGGCGGAGCCAGGTGAAACCCCAACCGAAGCACTCCGGGCAGCGGCCCGACTCAGTGGCCGACGGTTCGTCCAGGACCAGGACAACCGTGGTCTCGGCGGTGGTGGTCGGGGCGCTCATGCGGCCACCGCCAGCACTCCGGCCCGCCGGGCGCCGTGGGCGGTGCAGGGACGGAAGTACGGGCTGTCGTCGGTGGCCTCGGCGAGCGGGATCGGCACCCAGCCGGTGTGGCCGTCGTTCTCGGCCCACACTCGGACGTGGCACGGGCAGGCCCCGCCCAGGCCGTACAGGTGGCTCACGCAGTCGCACGGCACGGACA
Organism: Kitasatospora arboriphila; assembly: GCF_039528095.1. Taxonomy (NCBI): domain Bacteria; kingdom Bacillati; phylum Actinomycetota; class Actinomycetes; order Kitasatosporales; family Streptomycetaceae; genus Kitasatospora; species Kitasatospora arboriphila. The sequence continues at coordinate 50,251 of NZ_BAAALD010000031.1, read as the reverse complement.
GGCCGACCGTGCCGGACAGCGTACCGTCCAGGTCGACGACCCGCAGCGTGCCGAAGCAGGACGGGCAGGCAACCGCCGAGTTCGAGGCGGGGGAGAGCGAGGGGACCAGCGTTGCAGGCATGATGGAGGCTCCCTTGAGAAGAGGGGCGAAGGGGACGGCGCGTCGGCTTGGCGGCATGAGCGCGCCGTCCCCGCTGCAGTTGCTTGGCGGTGATAAATCTAGTGTGGACTAGCGAGGACTAGTGGGCAACCCCTAGCGTGCGATGTGGTGGCCTAGGTAGGTGGTGCTGGCTACCCTCAACTCCATGAAGGTTTCCGCCGATGACGAGCGCCCGAAGTACGTGCAGGTGGCCGACACGCTCCGGGATGAGATCGAGTCCGGGGCCCTGCGGCCCGGGCAGAAGCTTCCCTCTCACCGGGAACTGGCCCAGCGGTTCGGTATTGCCGAAATGACTGTGCAGCAGGCACTTCGCATCCTGCGGGACCGGGACGGCCTGATTACGTCGGCCGCCGGCAGGGGTAGCTTCGTCCGCTCACACTCGGAGGTCTCGGACTCGGAAGAGTCGGAGCCGAGCGTTAACGAGCAGATCGACCACCTCTCAGCAGAGCTTCGGCGGCTTGCCGAGCGAGTGGCCAAGCTGGAACAGGCGGCAGCAGAACAGTCCTGACTCACCCTCACAGCCTCACCTCCACACATCAGTTCGGATGATCTAAGGATGCGCTGGCCGATCAGTGATGACACTGGGGCAGGTGTCTCCTGATGGCGCACTCGAAAGCAGGCGACAGGGGGAGCGCAGACTGTGGGCACGTCAGCCGGAACCATCGGTCCCATGAGGACCGCATTCAGCAACCTGCTTCGGGAGCTTCGGGCCAGCCGGGGAAAGTCGCTGGCCGATCTCGCCAGCCTGATCCACTTCAGCCGCGGATACATCGGCAACGTAGAGACCGGAGGCAAGTTTCCAGCGCGGGCATTTGCCGAACTCGCCGACACGGCCCTTCAAGCACACGGCGAGCTTGTCCGAGCATGGCAACTCGCCGACGACGAGGAGCGTGCGACGGAACAGACCCGGCGCCTCATGGCCGCGTCGGTGCGAGAGTCCGAAACGCTCGACGCACTCTGCGGAAGCCGTCCGGACACCGGGTTCGTCGGCGAAGCCGTGAGGTCCCTGGCCGTCGCCTACCTTGGGACGCCGCCAGGGCCGATGCTGGCAGAAGCCACACAGCTCCGCAGTGAACTGGTGGACCGCATCAAGAAGGGCGGTGTTCGCCCCGAGGATGAGAACGACCTGGTCCTTGCCGCCGGACACCTCTCAGGCATCCTGGCCTACGCAGCACTGGACCTGGGAAGCCCTGACGCCGCCGTCGCTCACGCGCGCGCCGCATGGAGTTGCGGTGATCGAGTCGGAGACAACGCGCTCCGGGCCTGGACCCGAGGCACGCAAAGCCTGATCGCTCGCTTCCAGAGCGACTACGAGCGGGCCTTGGAGTACATCCGAGACGGGGAGCAGTACGCGGCCGGTGGGACGGCCAAGCCTCGAATCCTCTGTGGGCTCGCTCAGTGCATGGCGAACCTCGGCAACTCGACCGAGGCAAACAGCGCTCTCGATGCGGCTCAGACGGCGCGTGAGCAATCGCGCATACCCGATTCCATGCCCGGTCTCTTCGAGTTCTCCCAGGCCAAGCAGCACTACTACGCCGGCAGTAGCTTGATCTGGCTGAACGGCAGGGAGAACGCCGAGCGGGCCGAGCGCGAGGCTACGCAAGCCATCCGGATGTGGGAGGCCGAGTCGCCCGAGACGCGATCCCTCGACGACGAAGCGTTGGCTCATGTCTACCTCGGCACGGCCCGACTCCAACTCGGTGAACTCGACGGCGGGATGGCTGCGATTCGCCCGATCCTCGACCTGCCGGAAGAGCGCAAGATCTCCTGGATCGGCAAGCGTCTCGACCGGTTCCAAGGCATGCTCCTGCAGCCGCCCTACCGCGGTTCGCTCGTGGCCAAGGATGCAGTCGAGGAAATCCGCGCACTGAACTGAGCGCCATGCCAGCTCGCCTGGAGCCCGACGGGTTCCGGAGTGGGATAGGGAGGTGGTGAGAGTGGAGTGGTTACGAGTTTCGCTACTTCATCAAGGCTCGCTTCGCTCGCGGCGCTCGCCGCACCGCTCGCCGTCGCTCCTGTCTTCGCCCCGTTCCCGGCGGCGGCCGGCGGCGCCAGAGCTGGCGGCCGGAAGTGGCAGAGGTCCCAGACCCGCCGTGGCCGGGGGCGGGCGGCTCCACGGTTTTACCCACCTGCCAGGACCGGGACCCGCACCGAGCAAGAACGGGGGGCCACTCGGCCAAATTGCGGTCAGGCCCAGAAGCCCTGACCGAGTCGCAACAGCTTACGGCCCCCCGATCATGCTCGGACCCGGACCAGACAGGACACCGGCCAAAACCGTTCCGTCGCCCTCGCAGCCGTCTTCCCGTCTCCCCGGTGACGTGGCAAGATCCATGCGACGCGGCATGGAGCCGCAGCTCACGTGTCAGGGGATGTGTTCTGCATGGGCGCCTTTCAGTGGGCCTGTCTTGTGGCCGCCTGGGCTTTCACGCTCGTGCCGGGCATCGCAGCGGTCTCCCGTGGCTGGCTGCTTCCCTGGTTGAGGGGCCGCGTTCCGTCGCCACGGTTGTGGGGAACTGGTGAGATCACACTGGGTCTGGGCATCACAACCGGGATGATCAGCTCGCACTGGCACTCTCTTGCATCGCTGGTTGGAACAACCGCGGGCCTCTGCTTGGGCCTCTGTGGTCTAGGCATCCTGGCGAAGGCGCAGCGTCCCAGTTGAGCCAGCCGCTCCTGAGCAGCTGATGAACTGTGCCAGATATGTGCCAGATCAAGCGGTACGCCACGGCTAGTCAGAGTCACCAGCGGGCCAGTTCGCTGGCCCGCGCCAAGGTGGCATCCACGCAGGTCACGCGGAGTGTCCACCTGCCGCCCTCCGGAGGCGGGGTTCTGGGGATGGCTGTTGGGTGCGCCTGCGGTACGGTGCCCGCCATGACGTCCGAGGAGAAGCAGCCGAGTTGTCCGGAGTGCGAGCAGCCCCTGTCCATGGGGGCAATGGCGCTCTGCAAGCGTGAGGACGACGGGGCGCGTGTCTGCCGCGGAGTCTGGGGATGCGGGCAGGGGCACGTCTGGTGGAAGTGGGCGGACCGCCCGGCTGACCCGTTGGAGGTCTGCCCACATCCGGAGCTGTTCACGGGCTGATTGTCGTGCCCTATCCATGCCCCAAGGAACGGGCATGAGCGGTAAATCACGGTAACCAGCATGCCTCGCCGATCACGCTGTGGATCTCTCCGGATTAGCAAAACTGCATGTCAGAGTCGTTGCATGTGACAGGAGTTGGCGAGATTCCCAAGCTTAGAGCGCGAGTTCGATTCTCGTCGCCCGCTCCATGAGGAAACCCCAGGTCGATGACCTGGGGTTTCTGCTTTGTCCGGGGCTCTCCGGGAGCCGTGCAACAGGTCTGAGTCCGCGCGGTACAGTCCGGCCGACGGCCACCGGGAGGGGCGGGTATGAAGGCCCGGATACGCACGTGCCGGAACGTGCTGTGGAGAGTGATCTGCCTCGCCGGCTTGAGCGCCGAGGTCTTCGCCGGTCACGCCTGGTGGCGGCCGCTGGCGGCGGTGACCCTGCTCCTCGGCGTGGCCACCACGGTCGTCGAACTGCGGGACCACGTCAACGGGCGGCGGTCCGGAGCGCGCGTCGGAACGCACCCGGCCGGCCGATGAGACTCCGTCAGAACATCGCCCGGACCCGCCGTGGGAGCTGATCGTTCTCGGGTCCGCCCCGAGGTGCAGGTCTTCACCGCGGACGGTCCGCTTCCCGACGGGAACTCCACCGCGGAGGAGATCGACAGGCGCTGCGCGCAGCTGCGAGCCGTCTCCGCGCCGGTGACGTCCGAAGAGGCGGCGGCGTTGGCGGCGTGCTTCGGCCCGGACGACTGTTACGGCGTCGCGTGGACGTTGCTGCACCTCGTCGAGACGGGCCCCGGCCCGGTGCCGGTTGTGTCGCCCCCCGGCCCGGACGCCGACGACTGGCACCACGCCCTGTGGGCGCGGTGGGGCGATCCGGGTGACCAGGACACCTAGGCTCCGGCCCGCCCCGTGCAGGGCTACTGCGGCAGCAAGACCTTCCACCGCTGTTCGCGGATCCGCTGTCCGGCGCGTCGCCCGTGAGGCGTACAGTGCGGGCCCTGAGGCGAGGAGGGCGCGTTGGAGAACCCGTTCAGGGGCGGCGGTCCGCTGGACAAGACCGTGCCGTACTGCCAGTTGGCCCTGTCCGTGGCCCTGCTGGGCGACGGCCCGTCCCGGTGGCGCACGGCGGCTCCGCGCTCTGGGCCCTGCTCGGGGCCTCCTGATGGCACTCGCCTGCTACGAGATCTACAAGCAGCTGCGGTCGCGCTTCCGTCGGTAGGGCGGCGCGGGCCCGGGTACTGAGCACCGGGGCACCGGAGTTGATCGAATGGTGCTCGCATGCGAGCGACACGGACCGTGTCGATTGTGTGACGGTGCGTGTGTTAGGTTCCGTGCGAACCGGCAGAGATGACCCCGGCGGTGCGGCAACACCCCGGGGCGCGGCACCAGGAGCGAACACTCCCCATGCACATCCATCGTACCGAACCGGCAGTGAACTTCACGGTATTGCCGAATGTCACCCTGCAGAACCGGCGGCTGAGTTATGCCGCGCGCGGGCTGCTCAATGACCTCCTCTCGCGGAAGGACGGCTGGCGCGAAGACGGCCGGAGCATGGCCGACAGCTGCGTGGAGGGCCGGAGCGCCGTTGCCAAGGCGCTCCGCGAGCTGACCGCGGCGGGCTACTACTGGGTCGTCAAGCACCAGGGCGCGGACGGCAGGTGGTACAGCGCGGTCCACGTCTACGACATGCCGCAGCAGGTCGCACCGGCTGCCGATGTTCCGGGGTCCGGTCGGCCGGACAGCGGTGGACCTGGCACTCCTTTAAAGAACCTGGAAAAAGAACCCACCCTCCCTGTCCCGCCGTTGGAACCGGAACCGGCGGAGGAGGGGCCGGTCGAGGCCGAGCCCGCACCGGCGGAGTCCGGGCCTTCGCCGACAGAGGCCGAGCCTGTACTCGCGGAGCCCGGGCCGACGACCCGCAGGCGGGCCGTCGTGCGGTCGGACGACCGCACGGACGAGGCCGTGTCGGTGCTGTTCCGGGTGATCCGGCCTGAGCCCCGGCTCCGCCTCGGCCGGGCCGAGGCCCTGCGGCTGGCGCCGCTGGTCGCCGGCTGGCTGGAACGGGGCAGCAGTCCCGCCGACCTCTCCCTGGCGCTGCTCCAGTGCCTGCCCGCCACGATCCACTCGGCGTTCGGCGTGCTGCGGCACCGCCTCACCCGCAAGATGCCCCCGGTGCCGGAGGCCCGGCCGCCCGCGGTCGCCCGGTACGCGGAGTGCGACAGGTGCCACGACCCGGTGCCGCGGCCCGGGATCTGCCGCGCCTGCGCCGGACTCGGCGCCAGACAGGTCGCGGTCGGCACCGGCGAGGCGGCCACCCGGCGGGGTGCGGCCCTGGTCCGTGCCGCCATGCGGAGCGCGAGCGGTGCGGCAGCCGCGACCGGCTAGGGCGATGCCTCGACGGTGACGGGTGCACCACCAGGTGCCCCCAGTGCCCCTGAACCGACCTCCCGAGTGCCCTCTGAAGTAACTCCTAGGCGCGGGGGTGGAGTTGGACGAGGGCGTGGGTGCCTTCGGTGCGCCAGGCAGGGGCGGTGGTGTCGAGACGGGTGACGGTGGCCTGCGACAGGCCCGTCACCACGTCGGACTTGAGGGTGCGCAGGGCGGCGACGGGGGAGGGGAAGTGGCCCGCCACATCGGCGAAGGGCGTGGTCGGCGGCCAGTGGCGGTCGTCCACCAGACGGCGGTAGTTGAGGTCGCCCTTGAGGACGGTCAGGGCGGCGCCGGAGAGTTCGGCGCGCAGGTCGGCCGGCATGTCCCGGTAGGGCAGCGGCGCGCAGGAGAACGGGTGGGCCGCCACCCGCAGGGTGCCGCGCTCCACGGCCCGCCAGAGGCGCTCGCCGACCGCCCGGGCCGCGGCCCCGTCCGCCGCACGGAGGCGGCCGACCGCGGCGAGGACGTCCGCCATGGTGGCGTCGGAGACGAAGTACGGCTGCGGCTTCACGTGCAGCACGACCCGGGTGGCCGCGTCCGCGGCCAGCAGGTGGTCGATCAGGACGAGGTCGGGCAGCAGTTCCCGGGCGGCGTTGTCGGCGATCAGGCAGACCGTGCCGCCCCGGGCCCGGGCCAGTGCGGCCAGCAGCGGTTCGCTGTCGTCGGCGACCGGGTCGGGGACGGCCGCGCCCTCCGTCCCGGCGGCCATCCGGAAGCTGAGGTCGGCGCGGTTGCCCCAGAGGGCGGAGGAGAGCAGGGCCCGGGTGCGTTCCTCCTCGGGCAGGTCGGCGAGCGCGTCGAGGGCGGCGAGTTCGCCGTCCACGGCCTCGCCGGCCAGCTCGGCGTCCTTGAAGGGCGCGTAGGGGTCGATGCCGTGCCAGGGCCCGGGCCGGAAGTACCCGGTGGCGTCGAGCAGCCGCCGGTGGAACCAGCTCTCCGCCCACAGGAAGGGCGCCTCGCTCCACGGCCGGCCCCAGAGCCCCACGCCCCGGGCGAGCCACGCCTCGCGGTCGTGGAGGGCGGGGCCGGGCGGCTCCAGCAGGCCGTCGGTGCTCTCGGCGAGCAGCGCTTCGACCGCGGCCCGTTCGGCAGGCCCGTACGGCCGCGCCGCCAGCACCTGCCGGACGAGCTCGGGGTGCCGTTCGTGGAAGACGCCCCACGGGAAGGAGCCGGGGACGTCGATGCGGATCACGGGTGCGGTCGGCACGGCGGGCCTGTCTCTCGGCGGTCGGACGGCGGTCGGACGGCGGTCCTCCCCGACCCTAGGGCAGTCCCGCCCGCAGCGCCGGGACGGCGCCGTGCACCGGGTGCCCGTGCCGCGTACGGTGGCCGGAGGAGCGACCGCACCGGCATCCGCACCCCGACGGGAGCAGCCCGGGATGACTCGGCAGTTGATCACCAGCGCGCTTCCGTACATCAACGGGATCAAGCACCTGGGCAACATGGCCGGGTCGATGCTCCCGGCGGACGTCTGCGCCCGGTACCTGCGCCAGCGCGGGCACGAGGTGCTGTACATCTGCGCCACCGACGAGCACGGCACCCCGGCCGAGCTGGCGGCCCAGGAGGCGGGCCTGCCGGTCGCGGAGTTCTGCGCGCGGGCGCACGAGCGGCAGAAGGAGGTCTACGAGGGGTTCGGCCTCTCCTTCGACCACTTCGGCCGCAGCTCCTCGCCGCAGAACCACGGGATCACCCAGGAGATCGCCCGGCAGCTGCACGCCAACGGCTTCGTCGAGGAGCGGGCCGTCCGCCAGGTGTACTCCGTCGCGGACGGACGCTTCCTGCCGGACCGGTACATCGTCGGCACCTGCCCGCACTGCGGGTACGAGCGGGCCCGCGGCGACCAGTGCGAGAACTGCACCCGGGTGCTCGACCCGACGGACCTGCTGCGGCCGCGGTCGGCGATCAGCGGCAGCGCCGACCTGGAGGTCCGCACGACGAGGCACCTCTTCCTGCTCCAGTCCGCGCTGACCGGCGAGGTCGAGCGCTGGATCGACGACCGCGCCGGCTCCTGGCCGGTGCTCGCCTCGTCGATCGCCCGCAAGTGGCTGGCCGAGGGCCTCCAGGACCGGTCGATCACCCGCGACCTGGAGTGGGGGGTGCCGGTGCCGGCCGACACCTGGCCGGCCCTGGCCGCCGAGGGCAAGGTCTTCTACGTCTGGTTCGACGCGCCGATCGAGTACATCGGCGCCACCGAGGAGTGGGCCGACGCCGCCCCGCCCGGCGAGGTCCGGGACTGGACGTCCTGGTGGTACGAGGCCGACGACACCGTCCGCTACACGCAGTTCATGGCGAAGGACAACGTCCCCTTCCACACCGTGATGTTCCCCGCCACGCTGCTCGGCTCGCACCGCCCGTGGAAGAAGGTCGACCGGGTCAAGGCCTTCAACTGGCTGACGTACTACGGCGGGAAGTTCTCCACCAGCCGGAAGCTCGGCGTCTTCACCGACGCCGCGCTGGAGCTGCTGCCGGCCGACCACTGGCGGTGGTTCCTGATGGCGCACGCCCCCGAGTCGGACGACTCCAGCTTCACCTGGGAGCTCTTCGGGGCCGTGGTCAACAAGGACCTCGCGGACACCTTCGGCAACCTGGTCAACCGGGTGCTCTCCTTCTCCCACCGGCGGTTCGGCGACACCGTCCCGGCGGGCGGCACCCCGGGGGAGGCCGAGCGGCGGCTCGGCGAGCGGGCCGCCGAGCTGCTCGCCGGGTACGAGTCCGCACTCGAAGCGCTGGAGTTCCGCAAGGCCGTCCGCGCCCTGCGCGCGCTGTGGAGCGCGGGCAACTCCTACCTCGACGCCGAGGCGCCCTGGCAGCAGGTGAGGACCGACCCGGAGGGCGCCGCGCTCACCCTGCGCACCGCGATGAACGTGATCCACCTCTGCGCGGTCGTCTCCGAACCGTTCGTGCCGGCCGCCTGCCGGACGGTGCGGGACTGCTTCGCCGCGCCGGAGGGCTCCGCCGCCCGGACCCGGCGCTGGATCGGCCCCGAGGAGGCCCGCTCCCTCGACCTGCTGCCCGCGGGCACCGGCTTCACCGTCCCGCCCGTCCTCTTCGCCAAGGTCACCGACGAGCAACTGGCCGGCTGGACGGCCCGCTTCGGCGGCGGGGCCGGCGACGGACGCCCCTGACACGGTGACAGGACCCGGCCGGACGCACGGAAGGACGGTCGCGAACGGCCCGCCTCGGGTAGGGTGGCGGCACTCCAGCAAGGGACGGATCGAGGAGGTGGGACCCATCGACGCAGGTGCAGGCTGGGTGCTCTCCTCGTACGGCCGGACGGCACGACCGCGGTAGCGGTCGCGGGAGCGCCCCTCGGCGGTTCCCGAAAGGCTCCCGTTGTCCTCTCATTCCTCCCGCAGTACCGGTTCTTCCGACCTCCTCCGCTCGCTCCCCGAATTCCCGCCCGTGGTGGTGCGGCTGCGCGCCGCCGGCTGCGTCTTCGCCGAGGACGAGGCGGAGCTGATCCTCGCCACCGCCCGCTCGGCGGCCGAACTCGACACGATGGTGGCCGCCCGGGCCGCCGGCCGGCCGCTGGAGCACGTGCTCGGCTGGGCGGAGTTCTGCGGCCTGCGGATCGCCGTCGACCCGGGGCTGTTCGTCCCGCGGCGGCGCACCGAGTTCCTCGTCCGGCAGGCGGCGCTGCTGGCCGGCCCCTCCGCGGTGGTGCTCGACCTGTGCTGCGGCGTCGGAGCCCTGGGGGTGGCGCTCGCCGCCGCCGTCGGCCCCGGGGCCGAACTGCACGCCGCGGACGGCGACCCGGCGGCCGTCCGCCGCGCCCGCCGCAACGCCGCCGCGGTCGGCGGCACCGTCCATCTCGGCGACCTCTACGAGCCGCTGCCGACCGGCCTGCTCTGCCGGGTCGACGTGCTGCTCGCCAATGCGCCGTACGTGCCGACCACGGCGATCGGGCTGCTGCCCGCGGAGGCCCGCGAGCACGAGCCGCGGGTCGCCCTGGACGGCGGCGCGGACGGCCTGGACGTGCAGCGGCGGGTGATCGCGGACGCGCCGCGATGGCTCGCGCCCGGCGGGCACCTGCTGGTGGAGACCAGCGAGCGGCAGGCCCCCACCACCCTGGCGGCCTGCACGGCGGCCGGGCTGACCGCCCGGACCGCCGTCTGCGGGGAGATGGACGCCACCGTCGTGATCGGCACGCGGTGAGCCGCCCGGCGGGGGTTCAGGAGGAGCCGGTGATCAGGCCGAGCCGGCCGTCGAACCGCCGGTAGAGCACCCGGCCGCGGCCGTCGCCGGGGTGGGCGTAGAACAGGAAGGGCAGTTCGGCGCCGGCCAGCCGCTCCGCGGCCTGCCGGTCGTCGAGCGCGGGCGCGCCGTGCGGGCTGACGGTCAGCGGTGCCGTGCAGCCGCGCGGCGGGGCGGCGGCGATCGTCCTGGCCAGCCGGTAGCCGGTCGGGCCGACCCGGTAGACGACGGCGTCGGTCTCGGTGGCCGGGTCGGTGAACAGGTGGATCCGGTAGTCCATCGCGTCCAGGGTGCGGGCCGCGGCGTCCGGCGAACACCACACCAGCGACGGCGACTTGACGCGGGCGATGACCTGCGGGCCGGCCGCGGGCGGGATCGGCGGCAGCGGCGGCCGGGACGGCTGCGGCCAGGCCCGCGGCGTCCAGGTGCCGGTGACGGCGGTGATCCGGCGGCGCAGGCCCTCGGCCAGCCGGTCCAACGCCTCGCCGAGGCCGCGCGCGGTCTCCTGCACCCGGATCCGCCGGCCGTCGACCTCGGCGTTGACCTGCGCCAGCCCGGCGGGGGTCAGCCGGACCCGCAGCGACTCGACGAGCGCGTTGGCGCAGTCCGCGGCGGCCGCGATCCGGCCGCGGGCCTCGTCGAGGACCTCGCGCGGGACGCCGTCGAAGGCCTGAACAGTGATCGCCTCGGTCATGTGGACCGCTCCTCCTGCCACTGGTGTCGGACGACTGAACGCACCCCTGTCCTTACCCAACTCCGCGCCCCTGCCCTCCGAAAGGGCCGAACGACCCGGTCACGGGCTCGTCCGGCCGATCCGGGGCCCGCCCTTCCGGGTCTGCCGGGGGGCGGCCGCCGGTGCGACGGCCGCCCAGGTCCGCTCCGCCTCGCGCAGTTCGGCCTCCCGCCGGACGCACCCGGCGAACCACAGGGCGCCGCCCGCGACCGCGGCCGGAGCGAGCACGGCGAGCCCGAGCAGCCCGGGTGCCGGGGTGAGCCAGAGCACGGCGGTGAGCGCGGTGCCGAGCCACCAGGTCAGGCAGCCGAGCGCGGCCGGGCGGGCGGAGCGCGGCCGGTCGTCGCCGGCCCGCAGGTCGGCCAGGGCGGGCAGCCACCAGACGTTGCCGGCCGCCGCGAGGGCGGCCGCGCCGATGGCCGGGACGATGTGGCTCACGGCTGCTCCTTGTTCGTACGGGGACGGCGGTGGGGCCGCCCCCGCCCCGACGGGGGAGGACGGGGCGGGGACGGGGACTTCGGGTCAGTCGTCCTGGCGGTGGCGCCGGCCGACCGGTGTGTCGTACGCCGCCGGGGCGACACCGGCGAGGTGCTCGGCCGGCCTGCCGTGGTGCTCCAGGTGGTCGCGGGCGGCGATGTCGGGGTGGTGCAGGTCGAAGGCCGGGGATTCGGAGCGGATCCGGGGCAGTGCGGTGAAGTTGTGCCGCGGCGGCGGGCAGGAGGTCGTCCACTCCAGCGAGCGGCCCCAGCCCCACGGGTCGTCCTCGGTGACCTTCTCGCCGTACTTGGCGGTCTTCCAGACGTTGTAGAGGAACGGCAGGATCGACAGGCCGAGCAGGAACGAGCCCACGGTGGAGACGGTGTTCAGCGTGGTGAAGCCGTCCGAGGCCAGATAGTCGGCGTAGCGGCGGGGCATGCCCTCGGCACCCAGCCAGTGCTGGACGAGGAAGGTGCTGTGGAAGCCCACCGTCAGCGTCCAGAAGGTGATCTTCCCGAGCCGTTCGTCGAGCATCTTGCCGGTCATCTTCGGCCACCAGAAGTGGAATCCGGCGAACATCGCGTACACCACCGTGCCGAACAGCGTGTAGTGGAAGTGCGCGACGACGAAGTACGAGTCGGAGACGTGGAAGTCGATCGGCGGGGCGGCCAGCAGCACGCCGGTGAGGCCGCCGAAGAGGAAGGTGACCAGGAAGCCGGTCGTCCAGAGCATGGGGGTCTCGAAGCTGAGCGAGCCCTTCCACATGGTGCCGACCCAGTTGAAGAACTTCACACCGGTCGGCACCGCGATCAGGAAGGTCATGAAGGAGAAGAACGGCAGCAGCACCTGGCCGGTGACGTACATGTGGTGCGCCCAGACGGTGACCGACAGGCCGGCGATCGCCACGGTGGCCGCGATCAGGCCGGAGTAGCCGAACATCGGCTTGCGGCTGAAGACCGGGACGACCTCCGAGACGATGCCGAAGAACGGCAGCGCCAGGATGTAGACCTCGGGATGCCCGAAGAACCAGAACAGGTGCTGCCACAGCATGGCGCCGCCGTTGGCCGGGTCGAAGACGTGCGAGCCGAACTTGCGGTCGCACTCCAGGGCGAGCAGGGCCGCCGCGAGCACCGGGAAGACGATCAGCACCAGGACGGCGGTGAGCAGCACGTTCCAGCAGAAGATCGACATCCGGAACATCGTCATGCCGGGGGCGCGCATGCAGATGATGGTGGTGATGAAGTTGACCGCGCCGAGGATGCTGCCGAAGCCGGACAGCGTGACACCCATGATCCACATGTCGGCGCCGACGCCGGGGGAGTGCACCGCGTCGGAGAGCGGCGCGTAGAGGAACCAGCCGAAGTCGGCGGCGCCCTGCGGGGTGGCGAAACCGGCCGCGGCTATCAGCGAGCCGAACATGAACAGCCAGTACGACAGCATGTTGAGCCGGGGGAAGGCGACGTCCGGGGCGCCGATCTGCAGCGGCATGATCCAGTTGGCGAAGCCGGTGAACAGCGGCATCGCGAACAGCAGCAGCATGATCGAGCCGTGCATGGTGAATGCCTGGTTGAACTGCTCGTTGGAGAGCAACTGCGTCCCGGGCCTCGCCAGTTCGGCCCGCATGACGAGGGCGAGCACGCCGCCGACCAGGAAGAAGCCGAACGCGGACCACAGGTACAGCGTGCCGATCGCCTTGTGGTCGGTGGTCGTCAGCCACCGCACCAGCCGGGCCCCCGGGCGCTGCCGCCCGCGGGCGGGCCCGCCGGCCGTCCCCTCCGTCGCCTCGATGGCAGCCACCGGACGCTCTCCTTCGCTCGCTCGCCGAACCCTTGACCGCCGCACGGCGGTTCGGAGGTGTGGCAAGCGGGTGCAGGGGCATCCGGGTGCGCTCCGGCCGGCGGCGCTCCATGCTCCGCCGCGGCCGGTCCGGTGTCCCAGGGCCGTTGGACCCCGCGGCCCCGGGCCCACCGTCCCCGGCACGGTGACGTTCGGCTCCGCCGTCCGACCCCATGCTGCGTATGCGAACCCATAGGGGCGGGAGTCCCGTCGGGCCCCGCGGGGGAAGGTCAGTGGCGGTCGTGCGTCCGGTCGGAGGCCACCTGGGTGGCCAGGACGGCGGCCTGCACCCGGCGTTCCACGCCCAGCTTGGCCAGCAGCCGCGAGACGTGGTTCTTGACGGTCTTCTCGGCCAGGTAGAGCCGCTCGCCGATCTGCCGGTTGGTCAGCCCCTCGCCGACCAGCTGGAGGATCTGCGTCTCGCGTTCGGTGAGCGCCGGCAGCGGGGACGGCTGCGGGGCGTCCGCCCGGCGGCGCAGCCGGGCCATCAGCCGGCCGGTCGCGCCCGGGTCGAGCAGCGACTGCCCGGCGGCCACCGTGCGCACGGCGGAGACCAGGTCGGTGCCGGAGATCTGCTTCAGCACGTACCCCGAGGCGCCGGCCATGATGGCGTCGAGCAGCGCCTCCTCGTCGTCGAAGCTGGTCAGCATCAGGCAGGCCAGCTCAGGCATCCGGGAGCGCAGCTCCCGGCAGACGGTGACGCCGTCGCCGTCCGGCAGGCGGACGTCGAGGACGGCCACGTCCGGGCGCAGCGCCGGGACGCGGGCGAGCGCCTGCTCTGCGGTGGCGGCCTCCCCCACGACGGTCAGCCCGGGGTCGGAGTCGAGGAGGTCCTGCACACCCCGGCGCACCACTTCGTGGTCGTCGAGCAGGAAGACCCGTACCGGACCCCCGGCACCCGTCCGTACCGTGCCGTCGAGCATGGCACCTCTCCTTCCCCGGCCCGTCCGCCGTGGAGGGGCCACCGCATTCTCCCCGGCCGCCCGCGGCCGCCGACAGGGCCGGACGGCCCTGCTTGCGGCACCCGCGGCCGGCCCGGGATCGGGAGGGCGCACCCTGCCGCGGCGGCCGCGGCGACGCCGGACCGAGGAGGCCGACGGCGGTTCTCGTGGAGGTCGACCTGCCCGGGGCGACCACCGGACAGTACGAGGAGTTCCACGCGCGGCCCGCCCGGGAGGACGGCATCTTCGCCGGCTGCCCGGCCCACGTCGCGGCCGTGACCGGCGACGGCGTCCGGGTCGTCGACCTGCGGGACTCCGCGGGGTCGACGAACCGTTTCGCGGAGCGGATGCGGGCCCTCGGCGTCGGAGTGCCCGGCGTGTCGTACACGGTGCACGAGGTGCACCGCCATGACCTGCCGCCGCAGGGCCGACCGGCGGCCGCCGGGCCGCGCGCCGCGGCCCGTACGGCTCCGGTCCGATCAGGCCGGGCAGGTCAGCGCCAGCCGGATCGCGTCCGCCAGCCCCTGGCGGTGGCCCTCGCGGAACTCCTTGGTGCGGGAGGCCAGCAGGGAGACCGTCCACTGCATCCGCGGCACGCCGGGGATCGGCGCCAGGCCCGCGCCGTACGGCTGGGCGGCCAGGCCGGTGGGCAGCATCGCGCAGCCGAGCCCGGCCGTCACGGTGGCGTGCACCCCGTCCATCGAGCCGAGTTCGAGGCTCTCCGGCGGCTCGCCGCCGCGCAGCCGGAGGAACTCCGGCAGCCAGCGCTGCGAGGGGCAGTCCGGGTCGGCGACCACGACCTGGTGGCAGGCGAGCGGCGGTCGCGCCCCGGCGCTGGTGCTGGGGGTGAACTCCAGGTCCTGGACGGGGATCTCGGTCGGCGCCTCGGGCCGCTCGCGGACGGCCGAGGCGCGCTCGGCGAGCACCGCGGTGCGGGCCCGGTCGGCCGCCCGGCCCGGAGCCCCGCTGAGGACCGGGACGGGCGCGGCCGGCGCCGGGCGGTGCTCGCGCCCGGTCAGCAGGATCGCGCCGTCCAGGCCGCCGGCCCGCAGGGCCGCGTGGATCTCCGCGGTGCCCATCACCCGCAGCGCGAGCTGCACACCGGGCAGCAGGCGGCGGCCGAACTGGGCGATCCTGGCGAGTTGTTCACCGTACGCCAGGGCCGGCACCAGGCCGACCCGCAGCCGCGGTGCGGTGGCCGAGGGGCCGCGCAGGGCCTCCTCCATCTCGCCCACCAGGGTGAGCAGTTGGCCGGCGTAGCCGCGGAGGGTGGAGCCCGCGGGGGTGAGCCGCACCCCGTTGGGCAGCCGGTGGAAGACCGGAGCGCCGACCTGCCGCTCCAGGGCGCGCATCTGGGCCGTCACGCTCGACTGGGAGTAGCCCAGTCGGTGGGCGGCGCTGGTGAACGAGCCGGTTCTGATGACCTCGCAGAACGTTCTCAGGGTCTTGACGTCGATGTCCACTGCTGCTGCTCCCGCATGCCGCCCGTGTGGTGCCGGTGTGGTGGTGGAGGCGGGCGCCGGCGGGCGGCGGGGGCGCCGGAGTGCTGGCTCCGGCGCCCCGCGACCGCCGCGGCCGTCAGGCCAGGTCGTGGGCGTCGACCAGCGGGAAGTCGAGCTCCGGCTCGGCGACGTGGTTGAAGAAGTTGGACAGCACGTTCAGCGCGACGTGGCCGACGATCTCGGCGATCTCCGCGTCGGTGACGCCGGCCGCGCGGGCCTCGGCCAGCACGGTGTCGGAGACCCGGCCGCCGCTCGCCATGACCTCGCCGGTCAGCTTGAGCACCTGGTCCATGTGCGGGTCGGTGTCGGTGCCGCGGCGGGTGTCGAGCAGCTGCTCCTGGCTCAGGCCGACCTTGCCGCCGCGCATGGTGTGCGCGGAGACGCAGTAGGTGCAGCTGTTGCGCTGGGCGATGAACAGGGCGAGCTGCTCGCGCTGCTTGGTGCTGAAGGTGCCGCCGACCAGGGCCTCGCGCATCGCCAGGTAGCCGCGCAGGGCGGCCGGGCCGTTGGCGAGCGCCGCGTACAGGTTCGGGACCTTGCCGAGCTGCTTGAGCGTGCTCTCCAGCAGCTCGCGCTGCTCCTCGTTGGCGGTCTCGGTGGTGAGCAGGGGCAGACGGGACATGGCGTCTCCTCGGTTGCGGCGGAGATGGAACCGATCGGTACCAAACAGCTAGGACGGTACCGATCGGTACCGACTTTCGTCAACGCCCATCGAAAAATCAGAACCGAGTGGTACCGTTTGCGGATGCCGAGCAATGCGAGAGAACGACTCCTCACCGCCGCTGAGCGGCTGTTCTACGAGGAGGGCATCCGCGCGGTCGGGGTCGAACGGATCCTGAGCGAGTCCGGCGTCGGCCGCGCGTCCTTCTACCGGCACTTCCCGAGCAAGGACGACCTGGTCGTCGAGGTGCTCCGGCGCCGCGACGCCGCCTGGCGGAGCTGGCTGACCGACACCGTCGAAGCCAGCCCGCGCGGCACCGACGACCTCGCGCTCGCACTCTTCGACGGACTCGCCGAGCGCTTCGCCGCGGCCGACTTCCGCGGCTGCGCGTTCATCAACACCATGGTCGAGGAGGCCGACCCGGCCAGCCCCGCGCACCGGGTCGCCGCCGAGCACAAGGAGAAGGTCATCGAGTACCTCGACGGCCTGCTCGCCGCCGCCGGGTACCGCGGCCACCGCACCCTGGCCGGACAGCTCGCCCTGCTGGGCGACGGCGCGATCGTCGCCGCGCTCCGCGAACGCACCACCGACGCCGCACCCCGCGCCCGGGCCGTCGCCGAGGCGCTGCTCGCCACCGCCGAACGCGAGGAGCACCTGCCGCTGCCCGACTGCTGAACCGGGCCGGCCGGCCGGGGCATCCCGGTCACCCGTCCGCGAACCGCGCGGCCAGCTCCGCGCGGCGCACCTTGCCCGACCGGGTCCGCGGCAGCTCGGCCGCGAACTCCAGCCCGCGCGGCACGAACACGGGCGCCAGTCGCTCCGCCGCCCGCGCCAGCAGTTCGCCGCGCAGCCGGGCGGCCCCGGCTCCGTGCGGCAGCTCGTGACGGGTCGTCACCACCGCGTACGGCACCAGCCCGCCGGCCGGATCGGGACGCGGCACCACGGCCGCGTCCGCGACCTCCGGGTGCCCGCGCAGCACCGCCTCGATCTCCACCGGCGACACCCGGTGCCCGAACGACTTGAACACCTCGTCCAGCCGGCCGAGCAGCCGGATCGAGCCGTCCGCGCAGCGCTCGCCGACGTCGCCCGTCCGGTACAGGCCGTCGGCCAGCGCGGCGGCGGTGCGCTCCGGGTCGTCCGCGTAGCCGGCCATCAGACCGGCCGGGCGCTCGGCGAGGTCGAGGCAGACCTCGCCCGCCTCGCCCCGGGCACCGGTCGCCGGGTCGCGCAGCACCACCGTCCAGCCGGGCAGCGGGTGCCCCAGCGGCGAGATCGGCGCCGGGTCGTCCGGGGTGCGGCCGATCAGCGCGGTGGCCTCGGTCTGCCCGTAGCCGTCCCGCACCTGCACCTGCCAGGCCGCGGCCACCGCCGCCGACACCTCCGCGGTCAGCTGCTCGCCCGCCGCGGTGGCCTCGCGCAGCCGCACGGCCGAGCGGGTGCGGTGCAGGTGCGGCAGCATCGCCCGCCAGGCGCTCGGCGGGGCGCAGAAGCTGTCCGCGCCGTGGTCGGCCAGCACCCCGGGCAGCACCTCGGGCGGCAGGCCGCCGTCCGGCGGCGCCAGCACCACGGCCTCGGCCGTCCACGGGACGAAGAAGCTGCTCCAGGAGTGCTTCGCCCAGCCCGGGGCGGACAGGTTGAGGTGCCGGTCGCCCGGCCGCAGCCCGTTCCAGTACAGGCTCGACAGGTGCCCGACCGGATAGCTGGCGTGGGTGTGCTCGACCAGCTTCGGCAGCGAGGTGGTGCCCGAGGTGAAGTAGCAGAACGCCGGATCGGCGGAGCGCGTCGGCCCGTCCGGCAGGAACGGCACCGGTGCGGAGCGGGTGTCCGGGTAGCGCGTCCAGCCGTCCGCCGGGCGGTCGGTGAGCGCGATCCGCAGCCCCGGCACCGGCAGGCCGTCCAGCAGCGCGGCCGCCTCCGCGGAGCAGAGCACGTGCCGGATCCGGCCGCGCCCGATCCGGTCCGCTGCCTCCTCCCGGGTCACGTCCTGGTACGAGGGCACCACCACCGCGCCCAGCTTCAGACAGCCGAGCAGGCTCTCCCACAGCTCGGCGCGGGTGCCGAGCAGCAGCAGGACGCGGTCGCCCCGGCGCACCCCGAGGCCGGCCAGCGCCGCCGCCAGGGTGTCCGAGCGGGCCGACAGCTCGGCGAAGGACAGCTCCTCGGCCACGGACGTGCGGCCCTCGGCGTCCGGCGGGGAGAGCAGCCGCAGCGCCGGCCGCGGATTGTCCGCGGCCACCACGTCGAACCACTCCAGCGCCCAGTTGAACTCCGCCGCGCGCGGCGGCCGGAAGGCGGCGCAGGCCGCCGCCCGGTCGCCGCGCAGCGCCAGCAGCAGGTCGCGGGCGGCCCGGTACTCCTCGTGCGCGGCCGTCCGGCGGTGCGTCCACCACGCCGCGGGGCGCCCGCTCACCGGGCGGCCCGCCCGGCCAGCGTCCCGGCGGGCTCGGCGGCGGTCTGCCGGGCCTGCGGCGCCGCCTCCGCCAGCAGGGCCTCGGCGATCGCGTCGGCGTCCCGGGTGAAGGCGCCCCACGGGCCCGGCCGGCCGCTGCCGACCTGGGTGAACCAGCGGGTGTGCTCGCTCGGGATGCCGAGGACGAACATCGTCCGCTCGATCCCGCCGTCCGCCCGCACCGGGTGGAAGGGGGTGTCGGTGGTGGCCAGGCCGCCGGTGTCGAACGCGCCGCCCGCCCAGGAGTTGACGAAGGTGCGGATCACCCCGTCGGCGAGCAGGCCGCGGATCAGCGGGTCGCGGTCCGAGCGCAGGTCGGTGCTCGGCACCCGGGCGTCGACCAGCGCGTCCAGCCGCACCCGGGAGTCCTCCACCTGGCCGGACTCGACGGTGAAGCAGCCCAGGTCGCGGTCGGCCCGGAAGCGGGCCGCCGGACCGACCGGCTCCAGCACCCCCGCCGCCAGCAGCGCCAGGAACTGCTCCGAGCGCTGCGCCGGCGGGCCGGTGGAGATCACCGCCGCGACCGGGTTGAAGTCCGCCAGGAAGCGGCGGTGCGAGTCCGGGGTCAGCCCGCCGAAGTCCACCACCGAGCGGATGGTCGCCCGGACGTCGCGCAGCACGTCGCTCGCGGCCTTCACCGGGCCCTCGTAGTTGCCCAGGACGGCGTCCGCGAGGTCCTCGCGCAGCCAGTCGGCCAGCTCCTGCCGGTACTCCGCGGGGGAGGCGAACCGGCGTCCGGCGAACGGCCGGGCCAGGCGCCACAGCGCGTCCAGCGGCTCGCCGGCCGGCCCGAAGCCCTCCGCCAGCACGGCCAGCGCGGCCGGGCTCGGCGGCTCCTCCCGGTGGACGGCCGCCGCCGCCTCGCCGAACTCCCGCTCGGCATCCGGCCCGACGGCGTGCCGCAGCCGGGTGCCGAGCAGCACGATGTTCATCTCCGCGAGCAGCCACGGCAGCACCTGGGACTGGAAGTCCAGCGGCCCGGCGGCCCGCAGCGCGGCCATCCGCTCCGGGGTGAACAGCCGTGCCCGGTACCGGAACTCGGCGGTCTTCTGGTTCCGGCCGCGGGTCAGCAGCGGAATGCCGCTGCGGGAGGCCGGCACGATCCTCGGCTCCCGCCCGCTCGGCAGGTAGCGCAGGCCGCCGCCCTCCGCGGGCAGGAACCGGCCGCCGCGGCCCAGCGTCAGCGCCGAGACCACGTCGTAGAAGGTCAGCCCCATGCCCAGGACACCGACGGTGGCGCCCGGCGGTACGGCGTCCAGCGGCATCTCGGCGGCCGAGTCGCCGACCACGTACCGCAGCGGCGGGTGCTCCTCGGCGAAGTTCAGCCACTCGCGCTGCTGCTCGTCCAGCTCGTTGGTGGGGTGGCCGGAGGCCAGCACCAGCCGGTCCACGGTGATCACGTCCCCGCGGTCCAGCCGGACCCGGTGCACCGGCTCGCCCGTGCCGCCCCCGGCCGGGCCGCGGTCGGTGGTCAGCGCCCTGGCCTTCACCGGACGGATCGTCAGCCCCGGCACCCGGGCGTCCAGCACCAGGCCCAGCACGAAGCGCAGGTACCGGCCGTAGACGACGCGCGGCGCGTACCCCTCCGGGTCGGCGTTCTCCGGATCGGCGACGGCCCACCACTCGGCGAGCGTCGGGCCGGCGCCCGGTCTCGCCGGGCCGCCGTCGGACGGCCCCGAGAACATCGTGACCTCGCGCGCCGGGGTGTTCATCAGGAACCACGGCGACTGCTCCGGCCGCCAGATCCGCCCGGCCCCGATGCAGTACGGGTCCACCGCGGTGACCTCCACCGGCCGGGCCGGCGGCCGCTCGGCGCACCGGGCGACCAGCCGCTCCAGGATCGACAGGCCGCGCGGCCCGCCGCCGATCAGCCCGATCCGCAGCGGCTCGGGCGCGGCCGGCGCGGCCACCGGCTCCGGCGCCTCGCGGGCGGCCTCCCGGTCGTGCTGCTCGGCGACCCGGCGCAGCATCAGCGACAGCCGGTTCGAGGTCATCGCACCGGACCGGCCGACGGTGGCCAGCAGCGGCATCGCGCCGACCTCCGACCAGCGCAGCCGCCCGTCGTCGCCGATCGTGCCGCGGGCCGCACCCCGGTTGTCCGGGTGCAGGCAGTACGGGATGTCCAGGACACCGCGGTGGAAGGCCCGCAGCAGCGCGGTGCCGACGTCGTCGGAGAGCGACAGCACCGCGGTGATCAGCGCCCGCGCCTCCAGCAGCACCTCGCCGGCCTCGCCGGAGCCCTCGCGCGGGGCGTCGGCCAGCTCACGGCGGGTGCGCCGGGCCTGCGCGGCGGCGGCCCGCAGCGCGGTCAGGTTCTCGGCCACCGTCGGGATCCGGTGCGCCTCGGTCTCGGTCTTGACGATGAGGCGCTCCGCACCGCCGCGGACGGCGAGGTCGGCGCTGCGCTTGAGCAGCAGGCCCGCCCCGGCCACGCTCCGCGGGAAGACGCCCATGTACGTGTAGAGGACGACGTGCCGGTCGACGGTCGGCGGCAGCAGCTCCTCGGCGAGCAGGCGGAGGGCGGCGAGCGCCTCGACGTCCTGCTGCGGGCTGGTCTGCTGCGCGTAGCTGAGCGAGACGCTGGTCATGCCGTTCTGGGCGAAGAACAGGCACTCCAGCACCGACATCGCGACCAGCAGCGACGGCGGGCAGAGCTGCCCGAGCAGACAGCCGCCGAAGGACTCCAGGTGCGCGCGGATCCCGTTGGCGCGGCTCTCCTCGGCGAGGAAGCGGGTGGCCTCCCGCCAGGCGGCGACCGACTCGGCGAGCGGCGTGCGCCCGTACGGCAGGCAGTACGAGACCGGGCCGCCCTCACTGGTGCCCAGGCCCGCGGCGGCCATCGTGCGGAAGATCGCCCGCGGGTCGGCGGAGCCGTGCCGCACCTGCACCGGCGTGTGCCGGCCGGCCGCGGCGGCGACCTTGGCGGTGATCCGGGGGCCGTGCCCGACCAGCGGGAAGCCGTTCAGCGGCTTGCCGGCCCGCACGGCCGCGACGGCGGCGCTGTGGTCGCCGACCCGGGTGTAGCTGTCGAGGGTGATGGTGCCGACGGTGCGCTCCGAGAGCCCGGCCACCGCGGTCAGGCCGGCCGCCATCTCGCTGGGGACGGCCATGCCCATGCGGGGCTGGACGACGAGCTCGCCGGCGCCGGCGGCGGCGCGGACGTAGGCGCCGAGGTCCGGTGGGGAGGCGGGTGAGCGGGTCACGCGGCGGCCCGCTCGGTACAGGTGGCGGGCAGCTGGGCCAGGTACGACAGCAGCACGTCGGGCTTGGTGCCGTCGCTGTGCACCTGGTCGAAACCGGCCGCCAGCAGCTCGGCGGTGCGCTGCTCGGCGCCCTCCGGCGAGATGCCCAGCAGACCGCCGATCACCAGCGGGATGTCGCCGGTGCTGCGCTCGGCGCGCAGCGCCCGGGCCGCCCGCAGGCCGTCCAGGTGGCCGTGGCCGTTGACGGAGCTGAACACCACCAGGTCGGGGCGGGTCAGCTGCGCGGTGTCGACGAGCAGCTGCTCCGGCACGCACGGACCCAGGTTGAGCACCGAGTGGCCGTTCTCCTCCAGCAGCAGCTGCAGGTACACGAGGTTCCAGGTGTGCGCGTCGGAGGACCCGGTGGTGAGCAGCACGCGGCGGCTCTCGGCGGGCTCCGGCGCGGCAGCGGCGGGGCGCAGCGGGTACGGCGTCAGGGTTCGGGTGGGCGACATGGCTACTCCTCGGGTGGCGACGGGGCTGTGCCGGGCGGGTACGGGCGCGGCCGCGGGTGGCGGGCGCCCGTCGTGCGGCGGCCGGGTACCGGGGCGCCGTGGTGGGCGCGGCTCCGGTACCCGGCAGCGGTGCGGACGACGGGTCAGGCGCCGGCGCCGACCCCGGTGGTGATCTCGTCCGCCTCGGGTGTGCGGGCCGAGGCCGGGCGGGCCCGGACGGCGAGCACCGTGCAGCCCTCGGCGCTGGACATCTGGTGCCGGGTGCCGGGCTCCTCCACGACGAGGTCGCCGCGGACGAAGCGGCGGCCGTCGCTGTGGTCGAGGACCCCGTCGAGGACGAGCATCAGCTCGTGGCCGAGGTGCTCGTGGAAGTCGCCGTGCGCGCCGGGCGGGAAGCGCAGCAGCAGGGCCGCGGAGTCCTCGCCCCGCTCCGCGTCCGGGCCCCACAGAACGACGAACTCCACGCCCACGCGGCCGGGTTCGGTCCACGGGACCCAGGGCAGGTCGGTCTGGTCGAAGCCGTTGCGCAGTACGTCGCGCATCACCGTCACGTCAGGCACGGGCCACCTCCGAGGTGCGGACGACGCCCCAGGGCAGCGGCCCGGAGACGATCGGGGCGCCCATCAGGGAGCCGAACTCCCGCCAGGCGCCGTCGTAGTTGGCGACGCCGGGGCGTCCGAGCAGCTCGCTCAGCACGAACCAGCTGTGCGCGGACCGCCAGCCGATCCGGCAGTAGACGACGGTCGGCGCGTCCTTGTCGAGCTGGCTGTAGAGCGCCTCCAGCTCCTCCGCGTCGCGGAAGGTGCCGTCCGGGCGGACGGTCGCACTCCACGGGATGTGCTGCGCGGACTCGGCGTGGCCGGGTCGCACGCCCTGGTCGTCCGGGACGCCGGGCGGAGCGGTGCGCTGGCCGAGGTACTCCTCCAGCGAGCGGCAGTCCACCAGGTTGATCGCGCCGATGCCGCCGAGGACGGTGTCCCGGTGGGCGCGCAGCGACGCGTCGAGCGTCCGGACGGGGTACTCCACCGGCGTCCGGACGGGGGCCTCGACGGTCAGGTCGCCGCCGAGCGCCTCCCAGCGGGCGCGGCCGCCGTCCAGCAGCCGCAGTTCGCGGTGGCCGTGCAGCCGGAACTGCCAGTAGCCGGCCGCGGCCCACCAGTTGCTGTTGCCGCTGTAGAACACGACGGTGTCGTCCGGGCCGATGCCGTGCCGGCCGAGGAGGGCGGCGAACGCCTCCGGGCCGATCAGGTCGCGGCGGACGCGGTCCTGCAGGTCGGTCGTCCAGTCGAGGCTGACCGCCCCGGGTATCCGGCCGCCCGGGTTCGGGCCGCCGTCGGTGATCTCGACGAGGACGACGCCCCCGTCGGAGCCGTGGGTCCGGACCCAGTCGCAGTCGACCAGGACGCTCTCGCGGTCCATCGTTACTCCCTTCGGATCGCTGGGCCGGCCGGACCGGCGGCCGGGGGGCCCCCGGCCGCCCGGGGGCCCCCCCGGCGTTTCCCGGCCCCCTCGCG
>NZ_BAAALD010000031.1:0-26576 GCF_039528095.1 Kitasatospora arboriphila | reverse complement strand
GTCGGCGGGCCGGTCGGAGCCGCCGCCGAGGGCCGCGACCCCGCCGGGTGCGGTCACCACCAGTAGGTGGGGTACTTGCCGATCGCGCCGATCCGGGAGGCCAGCAGGCCGACGAGGATCAGCAGGACGCTGCCCGCTGCGAGCAGCAGCAGGAACCGTGCGGGGGCCGGGTGCTGGACGACCACCAGCACCGCGGTGGCGGCGGCCGGGGCGTGGACGGCCCGCAGCACGCCCATCAGGGCGACCGACAGGCCGGCCGCGACCGAGGCCGTCCACAGCGAGTGGCCGGCGACCGCGGCGGCCGCGTAGCCGATCACCGCGGAGCCCATCTGGCCGAGCAGCACGTTGCGCGGCTGGGCCGGCGGCAGGGCCGGGCTGGCGCAGATGATCATCGCGGTCGCGGCGAGCGGCGCGATCAGCAGCAGCGAGTCGGTCGCCTTGCCGATCACGGCCAGCACCAGCAGCGACACGATGGTGGCGAGCGTGCCGGCCACGGTGGCCCGGGTGCCGGCGAAGGCCGGGGCGCGGCCGCCGAGGCCCCCGCCCGACCCGGCGGCCGAGGCGGGTGCGGAGGCCGGCCGGTTGGCGGTCTGGTTCGTCATGGTGTGTCAGCTCCCGTGGTGACGGCGTCAGTTGTGCGAGCCGTGGAGGAGGTCCATGGCCTTGCGGTGCACAACGCCGCCGATCTTGTGGCCCATCTCCAGGCCGGGACCGTTGTCGAAGCTCCAGTGCATGCCGCCGTAGATCCGGGAGATGCCGGCCTGCTCGGCGGCGGCGGTGAAGGTGGGCCACTGCAGCGTCACGTCCACGGCCGGGGTCAGTCCGGGCTCGACGGTCGAGGTGCCGGCCTTGAACAGGTAGGAGTCGCCGAACGAGTCGGTGCCGGTGAAGCGGCGGAGGAACTCGGCCGCGGCGCCGGAGAAGGTCGAGTGGCCGGAGACGGTGGCGGGGAAGCCCGGCACCGCCACGTACGCCCGCCAGTGCACGCCGTCCATGGTGACGGTGCCCTGGCCGGGGCCGCCCCAGGCGCGGATCTGCTGACCGCGGCGGTCGTAGGGGACCAGCGTGGAGGGGCGGGCGAAGTCGTACTGCCGCTTGACCGCCCAGGAGCCGATCGCGGCGTCGCACTCGGCCATGTTGAGGCCGAAGAACAGCGGTGCGTCCTCGTCGATGCCGTAGCCGTCGCGGGCCGACACGAACCGGGCCCAGGACTGCTGCGCGCCGGGCGGGGTGACGTCGTTGTCCAGCCAGAACTCGGCGATCGCCTTGTGCTCGTCGGTGAGACCGGCGCTGATGTCCACCAGCTCCTCGATCGCGTCCGACATCCGGGTGGACGGGTAGGCCGGCGGGGCCGCCACGGTGAACTGGTCCGGCCGGGTCAGCGCGAACGGCGTCATCACCGAGAACTGCGGGGTGAGGAACTTCTGCGCCTTGCCGCCGACGATCAGCGGGGTCCAGTGCTCGGGCGCGGTGACCAGGGCGGGGTCGAAGGCGGCGATCGACTGCGGCTGGTTCACCGCGGTGTAGCCGGTGGTGTCGACGTAGCCGCCGCCCTGGTTGGCGCCGTCCTGGTGGCGGAAGTCCAGCACCGCCTGGGCGGTGCGGCGGCCGATGCCGGCCGGGGTGTTCGGGCCGGCCTGGGCGTTGGGGTCGTAGCCGAGGCTGCGCATGAAGGAGTCGGCGGCGGCCGCCTGGTTCGGGAAGAGGTCGCGCATCGCGAGGTGCGCCGCGTAGCTGACCGCCTCGCTCTTGTTGGCGAGGGTGCGCTCGCGGCGCGGGCGGCGCAGCGAGCCGCCGAACCGGGTGCCGACCGCGCAGGAGTCGTAGCAGGCCCAGGCGTCGTATATCGCGTTGTGGATGACGGCCAGCGCCCGCGCGTTGATGGTCGCCGGGCCGAACACCGTGCCGGCGAGCTTGTACTCGGCGAGGATGGCGTCCATCACGGCCTGGTTCCAGCGCACGATGACGCTGACCTGGTGCGCGCCCGCCGCGCGGCGGCCCGTCCGGGTCTCGGAGGCCCACGCGGTGGCGGGCAGGGCCAGCGCGCCGGCCACGCCGAGTCCGGCGGCGATGACCCGGCGGCGGGTGGTGTTTCGGGTGGGGAGGGGAAGGGTCATCGGTGTCGTTCCTTCTCGCGTTCGGGCCGACGGCCGGGGAAGCGGCTTTGTGCGGAAGGTATGTGACGGTTCGTGGCATGAACGTTGCAGCCGCATTGCACCGTGTTGCACCGGAGCTGACGGTGTCTCGTCAAACATTTGTACGGGCCGGAATCGCCGCTGCTCAGACGAGCGGTGCCCGTCCGGAGGTCGATCGGCTTCTTCTATGGCTCCCATGCAATGCGGCGATGGCGCTCGCTGCCGCCGACCCGCGGTGGTTAGCGTGGAAATGAGGCCGCCCGACACCAGGGAGCGGGACCGACGAGCGGCACCGGGCACGGCACCGCAGCGCGGACGACACCGCGGCGAGGTGCCCGCCCCCGGCGCCGCGACGCCACGGACCGCCCCGGGCGGACCACGGTGCGAACACGGGGGCAAGCCATGATCCAAGCACTTCCGGGCGGCGCCGGCATCCGCAGCGTCGCCACCGCCAGGGGCGGCCAGGCGCGTCGGAGCGTCCCGGCCGATCCCGCTCCACCACCACCGCGCCCGCGGGCCCTGCGGGCCGCCGACGGCCCGGACGGCCACCGCCCGTGCCCGGTCACGGGCGTGCGGATCGACCTGCTGGGCGGCTTCGCCCTGCACCTCGACGGCGAGGAGGTCCAGCCGGGCATCGGCGCCCGCCGCCTGCTCGCCCTGCTCGCCGTCGAACCCGGCGGCCTCACCCGCGCCAGGGCCGCCGCCGTCCTCTGGCCGGGCCTCGAACCCGCCCGCGCCGGAGCGGCACTGCGCACCGCGCTGCACCGGCTCCCCGGCTGCCGCGCCGACCTGCTGCACGAAGGCCGGGAACGGCTCCGGCTCGCCCCGGACGTCGCCACCGACCTGGGCGAACTGCGCACCACCGCCACCCGGGTGCTCAACCTCGCGCTCCCCCTGGACGCCGAGGAACTCGGCCGGGCCGCCACCTGCGACTTCGGCCACGACCTGCTGCCGGACTGGGAGGAGGACTGGCTCGACCACCACCGGATGCGCTGGCGCGAACAGCGCCTGCACACCCTGGAGGCACTCTCCTTCCGGCTCGTCCAGGCCGGCTGGGTGGGCGCGGCGGTCGACGCCGCACTGATCGCCATCCACGCCGACAACCTGCGCGAGAGCGCACACGAGACGCTGGTCGCCGCCTACCTGGCGGCCGGCAACCGGATCGCCGCCAACGCCTACCGGGCCACCTACCGGGAACAGCTCCGGCGGGAGCTCGGCGGCCGCGAGCCGGCAGCCCGCGACACGGGCGGCCGGCCCGGCGGGCCGCACGGCGGCGGCGAGCAGGGCATCCGCAGCCTGCGAAGCCTGCACCGCCCCGCCACGGGCCGCCAGGACGCCCCCTAGGACGTGTCTTCAAGGCGTACGGATGCCACGCAGGGGCGCGGGGAACTGTGCAGTCCGGGAGTGGTGCTCCTGACGAATCCGGCTCACCCCTGGTCCGGACGGTGGCCCGCATCCAAATCGCGCAGTTCTCCCCCAGCCTTCGGCCGGGAGGTGCCCCCACGCGCCCCTGAATCGACCACCCGAGCGCCCTTTGAAGACAGCTCCTAGGACGTGTCTTCAAGGCGTACGGATGCCACGCAGGGCGCGCCGGGATGTGCCCCCACGCGTCCCTGGACCGACCGCTCGGGCGCCCTTCGAAGACGGTTCCCAGGACCTGTCTCCAGGGGCGTCCGGGTGCCCCTGAACGACCGTCCGCGCGGCCACCCCCGCGCCGCTGCGCCCTGCCCGCGCGGACCCGTCCCGACCCGTCATCCGCCGTGTTCTGGAGGCAATCCGTCGTGACCATGACCCCCGAGCTCAAGCCGCCCGGCCCGCTGCTGCCGGCCGCGCCCGCGCCGCAGACCCTGACCACCCGGCTGCGCCCCGGCCTGCACCGCTGGGGCGTGACCCTGCTGCGGGCCGGACTCGGCGTGCTGTACGTGTGGTTCGGCATCCTGAAGATCATCGAGCGCAGCCCGGCCGGCGTCCTGGTGACCGGGACCATACCCGGCCACCCCGGCGGCTGGGTCGTCCCCGCCCTCGGCTGGGTCGAGGTGCTGCTCGGCCTCTGGCTGCTCTCCGGCCGCGGCCTGCTGCTCGCCCTGCCGGTGCTCGGCGCCCACCTCTGCGGCACCTTCGGCGTCCTGCTGTTCATGCCCGGCACGGCCTTCGACGACGGCAACCCGCTGCTGCTCACCCTGGTCGGCGAGTTCGTGGTGAAGAACCTGGTGCTGCTCACCGCCGTCCTGGTGGTCACCACCGACTCCCGCCGGCGCCCGGACGGCGTCTAGCGCGGAGACGGCCCGACCGGTGGCGTTGCCGTAAATGCTTTGCGGCGCGGGGTCGGTGCTGCCTACGGTCGCCGGGCCGCCGTCCGCCCGCAGCGCCTGGAGCCGCCGTGCCGATCCGCCTCACCGCCCTCGCCGATCCCTCTGCCGGCCCGCACCGGCGCCGGACCGCCTGGCTCGCCGCCGACGACGACGGCGTGCCGGTGGGATCGGCCTTCCTGCGGCTGTCCGACCGGGAGGAGCAGCGCCGGCTGGCCGAGGTGGAGATCACCGTGCACCCGGCCGAGCGCCGGCGCGGCACCGGCACCCTGCTGCTGGAGGCCGCCGCCGACGCGGCCCGGACGGACGGCCGGGAGGTCCTGCTCGCCGTCGCCGAGGAGGGCGGGCCCGGTGAGGACTTCCTCGCCGCCCGCGGGCTGCGCCGGGTGCTCGTCCTGATCGAGGCCCGGCTGCCGCTGGCCGACACGGACGAGGGGGCGCTCGCCGCCCGCGCCGAACGCCCGCACCCCGGCTACCGGTTGGTGGACTGGGACGGTGCCGTCCCGGACGACCTGCTGGAGCGCTACCTCGCCGCCCGCCCGGCGATGGACGACATGCCGCTCGGCGGCACGGGCCACGGCCCGGTCCGCTGGACGGCGGAGCGGCTGCGTGCCGCGGCCGACCAGGTCGCGGCACGCGGCGACCTCCTGCACACCGTCGCCGTGCTGTCCGAGGACGACGGCGCGATGGTGGCCTTCACCGAACTGGTGGTGCCGGGCGACGGCACCGGCGACGGCCAGCACTACGGCACGGGCGTGCTGCCCGGCCACCGCGGCCGCGGTCTGACCGGCTGGATGAAGGCGGCCTCGATCGGCACCGCCCGCCGCCGCCACCCGGCGCTGGAGGGGCTGATGACCGACACGGCGGAGGAGAACACGCCGATGCGGCGCGCCAACGAAGCCCTCGGCTACCGTCCGACGCGCCGCCTCTGCCACTACCGGCTGGACCTGTAGGCCGGATCCGCCCGGCCCGACGGGTCAGACGTTGACGCCGTAGTCCAGCGCGATGCCGCGCAGGCCCGAGGCGTAGCCCTGGCCGATCGCGCGGAACTTCCAGTCCGTGCCGTGCCGGTAGAGCTCGCCGAAGACCATCGCGGTCTCGCTGGACGCGTCCTCGGAGAGGTCGTAGCGGGCGACCTCGCGGCCGGTGGCCTGGTCGACCACGCGGATGAAGGCGTTGCGGACCTGGCCGAAGTTCTGCAGCCGGCTCTCGGCGTCGTAGATCGACACCGGGAAGACGATCTTCGAGACGGCGAGCGGCACGCCGACCAGGTCGACCTTGATCTGCTCGTCGTCGCCGTCGCCGCCGCCGGTCAGGTTGTCGCCGCTGTGCTCGACCGAACCGTCCGGGCTGGCCAGGTTGTTGTAGAAGACGAAGTGCTGGTCGGTCATCACCCGGCCGTTCTCGCCGCACAGCAGGGCGCTGGCGTCGAGGTCGAAGTCGGCGCCCGTGGTCGACCGGACGTCCCAGCCGAGTCCGACGATGACCGACGTCAGGCCCGGGGCCTCCTTGCTCAGCGAGACGTTGCCGCCCTTGGCCAGCGAGACTCCCATGGCTTCCCCTCCCGGAGTGCCGCACCGGGCCCGTCCGCCCGGCCGATCCGATCACTGTGAGCCATGAATCTACAGCACTGTAGAGGCCGGACGGGCCCTTCCCCGCGCCCTGACGCGGTCTCACCGGACGGCCCGGACCGAACCGCTCAGTAGGATGGCGGCGCCGTCGCACCCGCGGCGCGCAGCAGCGGGCGGGCGCAGGCCCTGCCGGGGACGCACGGGAGGCGCCGCCATGGTCCAGGAGCGCGAGCCCGACGCCGGCGGCTTCCGGGCCCGCCGCCGCGGCCAGGGCGAGCTGGAGGCCCAGGTGCTGGAGCTGCTGCGGGAGGCGCCGGGGCCGGCCACCGCGGGCTGGGTCCAGGAGCGGCTGGACGGCGGACTCGCCTACACCACGGTCGTCACCATCCTCTCCCGGCTGCACGCCAAGAAGGCCGTCTCGCGCACCCGTTCCGGCCGCTCCTACCACTGGCAGGCCGCCGACGCGGCCGGGCTGGCCGCCCTGAAGATGCGCCGGGTGCTCGACAGCGAGGCCGACCGCGACGCGGTGCTCGCCAGCTTCGTCTCCGCGCTGCTGCCGCACGACGAGGTGCTGCTGCGGGCCCTGCTGGACAGCGCCTCGGACGGTGCGGCACAGTCCGCGGGCACCGGGCGGGAGCACGACGGGCCGGCCCGCCGCGAGGGCTGAGCCGTGGCCGTCCTCGTCTTCCTCTTCCTGCCGCTCGTCCTGCCGCTGACCGCCCTGCCGATCTCCCGGCTGGCCGAACAGCACCTGCATCCGCGGGCGGCGACCCGGCTGCTCACCGGGTTCGGCCTGGCGATGGCCGGCTGCAGCGCGCTCTGCCTCGGCCTGCTCGGGGTGCTGGGGACGGCGCAGATCCCCGGCAACCCGCTGCCGGACAGCTGGTCCGACCCCGAGGTCCGCGACATGGTGCCGTTCCACGTCGAGGTGGGCGCGGCCTCGATCGCGATGCTCGCGGTGGTGCTCGGCGCGGTCGCCCGCACGCTCGCAGGCCGGTTGCGGGTCGCCGCCCGGGCGCGCCGCGCGGTCGCCGACCTCCCGGCGGAGGACGGGCCCGCGGTACTGCCCGACGACCGCCCGTACGCCTACGCGCTGCCCGGCGGGTCCGGCCGGATCGTGGTCTCCACCGGCATGCTGGCGCACCTGGCCGAGGACGAGCGGGCGGCCCTGCTCGCCCACGAGCAGGCCCACCTGACGCACCGGCACCACCGCTACCTGCTGGCGACCCGGCTGGCCGCCTGCGTGAACCCCTTCCTGCGGCCGCTGCACCGGGCGGTGGCGTACTCCACCGAGCGGTGGGCCGACGAGGAGGCCGCCGGCGCCGTCGGCGACCGCCGGACGACGGCCCGTGCGGTCGCCCGGGCGGCCCTGGTCGCCCACCAGGGGGTGCTGCCGGGGGTCGCGGCCTTCGCCGATCCGGCGCCCGGTCCGGTGCCGCGCCGGGTGGCGGCGCTGCTCGGCCCCGTCCCGTCCGGCCGCGCCTGGCCGCCCGCGCACAGCCCGGCCGGTCCGGCCGCGATGCTGGCCGCCGCGGGCACCGCAGCCTCGGCGCTCTCCGCCCTGAACGCGGCCACCGCGCTGCTGCTGGTGCTGAAGGCCGCCACGCCGCTGTGACGGCGTGCTGCGACGGTGTGCCGGGTCGGGGCCGTCCGGGTCAAGCGCGGGCAAAGTACGATCGGCCCCCTCACCACCCGAACCGGTAAGGAGAGCACCGATGGTGTTCAAGCGGCTTCTCGGCGCGCTGGGCGTCGGCGGACCCACCGTGGACACGGTCCTGTCCACGCCGACCGTGCACCCCGGCGGCACCGTCCACGGCCAGGTCAACCTGGTCGGCGGCGAGCGGGACGCGGAGATCAACGGCATCACCCTCGCGCTGGTCGCCCGGGTCGAGGTCGAGTACGAGGACCACGAGGGGCACACCAACAAGACCTTCGCCTCCGCGGTGGTCAGCGGCCCGCTGCGGCTGGCGGCGGGCGAGCGCCGCGCGGTGCCGTTCGCCCTCCCGGTGCCGTTCGAGACCCCGGCGACCACCATCGCCGGCCAGCACCTGTCGGGCATGGCGCTCGGCGTGCGCACCGAGGTGGACATCGCGGGCCAGCTGGACAAGGGCGACGCCGACCCGCTGGCGGTCGAGGCCCTGCCGGTGCAGCAGCGGGTGCTGGACGCCCTGCTCGCGCTGGGCTTCCGCTTCACCCGGGCCGACCTGGAGGCCGGCCACATCCGCGGTACCCGGCAGACGCTGCCCTTCTACCAGGAGATCGAGTTCCGGGCGGCGCCGCAGTACGCGCACCGCTGCAACGAGATCGAGGTGACCTTCATCGCCGACGCGTACGGCGTCGAGGTCGTCCTGGAGTTCGACAAGCGCGGCTTCCTGCACGGCGGCGACTCGGTGCGCACCTACCACCTCGACCACGCGGCGGCCCAGCAGGACCTGGCCCCTGTGGTGGACGGCTGGATCCGCGCCGCGCTGTAGCGGCACCCGCAACGGGAACGGCGGACCGCCGGGGCACTCTCCCTGCCCCGGCGGTCCGCCGTTCCCGTTCCCCCGTCGCCCCCGGTTCCCCCCGTTCGCGCCCCGCGGCGGTTACTCGACGATCAGCTGGACCGGGATGTTGCCGCGGGTGGCCTTGGAGTACGGGCAGACCTCGTGGGCCTGCTTGACCAGCAGCTCGGCGGTCTCGCCGGCGAGCGCCTCGGGCACCTCGACGCGCAGCACCACGGAGAGGCCGAAGCCGGTGTCGTCCTTGCCGATGTTGACCTCGGCGGTCACCGAGATGTCGCCGGTGTCGACCTTGGACTGCCGGCCGACCAGGCCGAGGGCGCTGGCGAAGCAGGCCGCGTAGCCCGCCGCGAAGAGCTGCTCGGGGTTGGTGCCCTGGCCGTTCCCGCCGAGCGCCGGCGGCATCGCCAGCGCCAGGTCGATCTGTCCGTCGGAGCTCACGGCCCGGCCCTCGCGGCCGTTGGCGGTGGCGACAGCGGTGTACAGCGCGTCCATGGACCCGTCCTCTTCCCACATCGGAGCGGCGGCCGGAGGTCCCGGCTGCCCTGCGACCACAAGTAGAGCACACAACTAAATTGCGCACAACTAAAATGTCGGCGACCCGGCTATCCTGGGAGGCATGACCGCACTGCCAGCGGTGCCCGAGGAGGACCTGCTCCGCCTCGACCGCCACATCTGCTTCTCGCTGCACGCGGCCTCGCGCGCCTTCGACAGCGTGTACCGGATCGTCCTCAAGGACCTCGGCCTCACCTACCCGCAGTACCTGGTGATGCTGGTGCTCTGGGAGCACGGCGACCTCCCGGTGAAGAAGATCGGCGAGCGGCTGCGGCTCGACTCCGGCACCCTCTCCCCGCTGATCAAGCGGCTGGAGGCGGCCGGCCGGGTGCGCCGCGAACGCAGTGCCGAGGACGAGCGCTCGGTCACCGTCCGCCTCACCGAGGAGGGCGCCGCCCTGCGCGAGCAGGCGCTGGAGGCGGTGCCCCGCCGCATCCTGCGCTCCTCCTCGGTCACCGTCGGGGAGCTCGCCCAGCTGCAGCAGCTCCTCGGCCGGATCACCACCGCCCTGGACGAGGCCGCCGCCACGCTCTGAGCCGTCCCGGCCCGACCCGTCCGGGTGGCGGCCCGTGTGTCGCCGCCGCGGCGCCCCGGGCCCGTGGTCGGCTGGGCGCCGTGCGCACCCCGCCGGCGGGCCTCGCCTGCCTCGCCGCCCTGACCCTCGCGGCCGCCCCCGGCCCGGCCCCCGGCCCCGCCTCCGCCGACGCTGACACCGCGGTGGTGCGCGGCTTCCTGGCCGCGTACCGGGACGCCGTGCGCGGTACCGGCCCCGGCCTCACCCCCTCCGAGGTGCGCGCCGAGTGGCTGGCCCCGGAGCTGAACGCCCGCCTCGACGCGTGGCGGGCCGGCCACCCCGGCGCCGACCCGGTCTTCCGGGCAGCCGTCGCCCCCGACTCCTGGACGGCCCGCCCCGCGGGCACGGCCGGCGGGCTCGCCCTGGTCGCCGTCGACGAACGGTGGGCGGGCGGAGCGACGCTGCGGGTCCGGTACGCCGTGCGGAGTTCCGACCGGACGGTCGCCGACCTCCGGGAGGCCAACGGCTGATTCCCCGACGGACGGGCTGGCGTTGACGTCCGCGGCAAGGTCTACCGTCGGGGGCATGCGGATCGGCGAGCTGGCCCGGCGGGCGGGCACCACCACACGGACCCTGCGGTACTACGAGTCGCGCGGACTGCTGCCCGCCCGGCGCACCGGCAACGGCTACCGCGAGTACGACGAGGAGGACCTCCGGCTGCTCCGGCAGATCCGGATCCTGCAGGACTTCGGCTTCGGACTGGAGGAGACCAGGCCGTTCGTCGAGTGCCTGCAGGCCGGACACCCGGCAGGCGACTCCTGCCCGGCCTCGCTGGACGTCTACCGGGCCAAGCTCGCCGAACTCGACGCCGTCGTCGCCCGGTTGCAGGCCGTCCGCGACGAGGTCGCCGCCCAGCTCGCCCGCGCCGAGTTCGAGGCCGCCGCCGACCTGCCCGGCGGGCCCGAGCCGCGCTGCGAACTGGCCCCGCACCCCGGGCCCCGCCCGGGCCGTCCCGACCCGACGTAGAGAGGAACACCCATGGCGTTCGCAGGAATCGACGAGGTCACCGACACCACCTTCGCCACCGAGGTGCTCGCGGCCGACCGGCCGGTGCTGGTGGACTTCACCGCCGCCTGGTGCCCGCCCTGCCGCATGATCGCCCCGGTGCTGGCCGAGGTCGCCCGGGAGGAGGCCGACCGGCTGCGGGTCGTCCAGCTCGACGTGGACACCAACCCCGAGACGCAGGCCCGCTACGGGGTGCTCTCGATGCCGACCCTGATGGTCTTCCGCGGCGGCGAGCCGGTGAAGAGCATGGTCGGCGCCCGTGCCAAGGCCCGGCTGCTGCGCGAGCTCGCCGAGGTGCTCTGAGGCGCCCCGGCGCCGCCGGGACGCGCGGGAGGTGGGCGGCGGCTTGTCCAGGGCCGCCGCCCGCGAACCCGTCCGTACCGGAACGTACTCCTCCGGGCCTAGGTTGTAAAGTGCAACTTGGTGGCCGGTGCCGGACATCCCGCCCGCGCGCCGTACGGTGGTCCCCGCCGTCCCCCACCGAAGGAGCACGCATGCCCGACCGCGACGCCGCCCTGGACGCCATCCAGCGCGAGCTCACCGCGTTCGCCCGCCGGGCCCGCCACAAGGCCGCGCAGATGCACCCCGACCTGTCGCTGGTCACCTACAGCATGCTCGACCTGGTCAAGGAGCGCGGCAGCTGCCGCGCCGCCGACCTCGCCGCCCACTTCATGCTCGACAAGTCCACCGTCAGCCGACAGGTCAACGCCCTCGAGAAGCTCGGCCTGATCACCCGCGAACCCGACCCGGAGGACCAGCGCGGCCAGCTGCTGCGCCCCTCCGAGGACGGACTGCGGCTGCTCGCCGACGCCGCCGAGCGCCGCCGGCTCGCCTTCCGCGAGCGCTTCACCGACTGGACGGACGACGACATCGCGCGGTTCGCCGGCTACCTCACCCGGTACGGCGCCGGGGACTGACCGCCCGCCCCGGGCGCACCCGGCGCCCGGCGCGACGGCGCGCCGCCCCGGGCCGCCCGGCCGCAGCCGCAAGGATGGCGGCATGACACGGATGACCGAGCCCGAATGGCGCGCCTTCCTCTCCCACGGCACCCGCACCGGCAAGCTCGCCACCACCCGCGCGGACGGCCGGCCGCACGTCACGCCCGTCTGGTTCGTGCTGGACGGCGGGGACGTCGTGCTCAACACCGGTGCGAGCAGCGTCAAGGGACGCAACCTCGCCCGCGACCCCCGCGCCATGCTGTGCGTCGACGACCAGCAGCCGCCGTACTCCTTCGTCCTGGTGCAGGGCCGCGCCGAACTCTCCGAGGACCCGGCCGAACTGCGGCACTGGGCCGGCCGGATCGGCGCCCGCTACATGGGCGAGGACCGGGCCGAGGAGTTCGCCGCCCGCAACGGCGTCCCCGGCGAACTCCTCGTCCGCCTCAGGATCGAGAAGGTCGACGCGCAGGGCGCCATCTCCGCCTGAGCCCGTGCCGTAGCACCGGGTGTCCCGGCCCGCGGCGGGAAGAACCGCCGCGGGCCGGGTTGTTGCACGCCTCGGCCGGCCACCGCCGACCCGCGCCGCACGACGACACCCGGAGACCCGATGGCCGACCAGGCCCCGCGCCGCTTCCTCTTCCTGCTCGGCTCCACCCGCAGCGGCGGCAACGCCGAACTGCTCGCCAGGCGCGCCGCCGAGCACCTCCCCGCCGGTACGCAGCAGCAGTGGCTCACCCTCACCGACCTGCCGCTGCCCGCCTTCGCCGACCAGCGCCACGACGGCAGCTACCCGCCGCCCACCGGTCACGCCCGCACCCTGCTCGACGCCACCCTCGACGCCACCGACCTGGTGATCGTCTCGCCGCTGTACTGGTACAGCGTCAGCACGCCCGTCAAGCACTACCTCGACCACTGGTCCGGCTGGATGCGCGTCCCCGGCACCGACTTCAAGGCCCGGATGGCCGGCCGCACCCTGCGGGCCGTCAGCGCCTACGCCGGCACCGACCCCGCCGACGCCGACCCGCTCGCCGGCATGCTCCGCCGCAGCGCCGACTACCTGTCGATGCGCTGGGGCGGCCTGCTGCTCGGCTCCGGCAGCCGGCCCGGCGACGTGCTCGCCGACGAGGACGCCCTGCTCGCCGCCAAGTCCTTCCTCGCCGCGCCCTGACCACCCCGACCCGCCGCGGCGACCGGGCCGACCGGGCCCGCAGCGCCGTCCGGAGCGGCCGCCCGCGGGCCGAACAGCAGCGCCACCAATAGCAGCCCCGCGGCCGCACCCGCGCACTGCGCCAGCACGAACCCCGGCACCGAGCCGGGCGCGATCCCGGCCGCCCCGTCGGAGAGCGCCCGGCCCGCCGTCACCGCCGGATTGGCGAACGCCCCCGAGGACGTCCCCCAGCACGCCGCGACCGCCCACCCGGCCACCGCCACCGGCGCCCAGCGGCCCCGCCCCACGTGCCGCAGCCCGCACACCACCAGCAGCAGCACCCCGGTCGCCACCGCCTCCGCCAGCCAGAGCGGCCCCGCGGCCAGCCGCCGCCCGGAGACCTCCAGCAGCGGGCGGCCGAACATCGCGTTCGCCACCGCCGCACCCGCCACCGCACCGGCCAGCTGCGCCACCGGATAGCAGACCAGCTCACGACCGGACGGCCCGCCGCCCCGCCGACCCGTCCACCAGACGGCGGCGGTGACCAGCGGGTTCAGGTGCGCCCCGGAGACCGGTGCCAGCACCGTGAGCAGCACCCCCAGGGCCAGCGCGGGGGCCAGCACCGCACCCACCGCGGCCGAACCGGCGAGCCCCGGCTGCGCCGCCCGCAGCCCCGAACCGATCAGCACCGCGGCCAGCACCGCCGTGCCGACCGCCTCTGCGGCCAGCCGCCTGAACAGGGCAGTCGTCATCATGCCGCCATCGTGTCCGGGCCGCCGGGCGGCGACAATTGTCCGGTGCGCCAGGCCGGACCCGGGCCCGCCCGGCGTCCGCTCGGAGACTCGCACGGCCGGGCCGCCGGAACCGGCTTGACCCTCACGCACCGTGAGGCCGGAGGCTGGAGGCAACGAGGAGGGAGCACCCGCGATGAGCAGCTACTCGGTCGGCCAGGTGGCCAGGACGGCCGGGGTCACCGTCCGCACCCTGCACCACTACGACGAGATCGGCCTGCTGTCACCCGGCGGCCGCACCCCGGCCGGCTACCGCCGCTACGAGGACGAGGACCTCGACCGGCTGCAGCAGGTGCTGTTCTACCGCGAACTCGGCTTCCCCCTCGATCAGATCGCGGACATCCTGGACGACCGCTCCGTCTCGCCGAACGAACACCTGCGCCGCCAGCGCAGGCTCATCGGCGACCGGATCCGGCACCTCCAGGAACTCGCCGCGGCGGTCGAACGAGCCATGGAGGCACAGAAGATGGGCATTCAGCTGACACCGGAGGAGAAGTTCGAGGTGTTCGGGAAGGACTACCAGGAGGGCTGGGAGGACGAGGCGGAGCAGCGCTGGGGCGGCACCGACGCCTGGAAGGAGTCCCAGCGGCGCACCGGCGGCTACAGCAAGGCCGACTGGGTGCGGATCAAGGCCGAGGCCGACGCCCTCAACACCCGCCTCGCCGAGGCCCTCGCGGCCGGCACCGCGCCCGACTCCGAGGAGGGCGCCGCCCTCGCCGAGGAGCACCGGCAGCACATCACCGGCAACTTCTACGAGTGCACCTACGCCATCCACCGCGGCCTCGGCGAGATGTACCTCGCCGACCCCCGGTTCACCGCCACCTACGAGAAGATCACCCCCGGCCTGGCCCGGTGGCT
Organism: Kitasatospora arboriphila; assembly: GCF_039528095.1. Classification (NCBI taxonomy): domain Bacteria; kingdom Bacillati; phylum Actinomycetota; class Actinomycetes; order Kitasatosporales; family Streptomycetaceae; genus Kitasatospora; species Kitasatospora arboriphila. Next base: position 12,192 of record NZ_BAAALD010000031.1, on the reverse strand, counting down.
GCGCGACGCCATCGTCGCCAACGCCGACCGCCGGGAGGCGTGAGCGGCCCGCGGCCCGGCCGTCAGGCCGCGCCGCGGCCGAAGGTGCGGCGGTAGGCGGTGGGGGAGACCCGCATGGTGCGGCCGAAGTGGTGCCGGAAGGTCGCGGCGCTCTCGAAGCCGACCGCCGCGGCGATCTCCTCCACCGTCCCCTCCGGGGACTCCAGCAGCGGCAGGCTGGCGGCGACCCGCTGCGCCGTCACCCAGCGCATCGGGCTGGTGCCGTTGCGGGCCGTGAAGTGCCGCAGGTACGAGCGCTCGGACATCCGCGCCGCACGGGCGAGCAGCGGCACGGTGAGCGGCCCGGCGAGCTGGTCGAGCGCCCACTGCATGGAGCGTGCGACGCCGTCGTCCTCGGCCGCGACCGGTGTCACCGCCGCCTCGATGAACTGCGCCTGGCCGCCGTCCCGGTGCGGCGGGACGACGAAGCGCCGGGCCACCGTGTTGGCCACCCGGGCCCCGTGGTCGCGCCGCACCAGGTACAGGCAGAGGTCGATGCCGGCGGCGCTGCCCGCGCTGGTCAGCACCGTGCCGTTGTCCACGTACAGCACGTCCGGGTTGACCCGCACCGCAGGGTGGCGCTGCTGCAGCAGGTCGGCGTACCGCCAGTGGGTGGTCGCCTCCAGGCCGTCCAGCAGGCCGGCCGCGGCGAGCGCGAACGCCCCCGAGCAGATCGAGACGATCCGGGCGCCGCGCTCGTGCGCGGTGCGCAGCGCGGCGACCAGCCCGGGCGAGACCGCGCCGCCGAACGGGTTCGGGACGGCGACCACCATCACCGTGTCCGCGGCGGCCAGGTCGTCGAGCCCGTGCCGCGCGGTGAGGGAGAACCCGCCGACCGCGTTCAGCGGCGTTCCGGGCTCGTCGGCGCAGACCCTGACGTCGTACCAGGGCGCGGCCAGCAGCCCGCTCAGCTCGGGCCGGGCGAGCCCGAACACCTCGACCACCACGCCCAGTTCGAACGGCGCCATGCCGTCGAAGGCGTAGACGGCGACGGTGTGCACCGGCTCGGGCCGGCGGCCGACGGCCACCGGCACCGGGCCGCTCTGCGGGTGGACGGCCACGGCGGCCCCCTTCGTCCGGGCTGGCGGGATCTTGGCGAGTGTAGTCGTCCGCGCCACTGTCGGGCCGCCCGGCCCGCCGCGAGGATCGATCCCGTCGCAGCAGACCGGCAGCCGGACCGACAGGAGCCCACCGATGACCGCCACCGCCTCGCCCGTGACCGAGATCCCCGCCCTCGCCCCCGAGCGCGCCTTCGCCTTCTTCGCCGAGCGGCTCGGCTGCCAGGCCGACCCGGCCGACGTCCACCACGCCATGCGCGACGGGCAACAGGACTTCACCGTGGTCGACGTCCGCGCCGAGGGCGCCCACCGCAAGGCCCACCTGCCCGGTGCGATCAGCCTGCCGCTCGCGGAGATCACCGCCGAGCGGGTCGCCGCACTCCCGTCCGGACTGCTGGTGGTGTACTGCTGGGGCCCCGCCTGCAACGGCTCCACCAAGGGCGCGATGCGGCTCGCCGCGCTCGGCCGCGAGGTCAAGGAGATGATCGGCGGCCTGGAGTACTGGGTCCGCGAGGGCTGGCCCACCGAGGGCCGCCGTCCGATCGACCCGCGCACCGCCGGCCCCGCCGACCTCGGGCTGGTCTGCTGACCGCACCCGACCGCGGCGGAGCGGTGGAGGCCTTGGCGCGGCCGGATTGTCAGTGCCCGGGCCTAATCTGAAGATGTGTCCGAGACCGGCGGCGGGCAGCAGCACGCCGAGCACGGCGGGCAGCGAAAAAAGCAGTGGGAGCCCGCCCCGTCCGTCGGGGAGGATGCTGATTCGTCAGGCGAGGGCCCGGGGGACGGGGCCGGTGCGGCTGAGCCGACCGGTGGGCCTCGCCGTACACATCCACCACCACATCCGCAGCGATCTCATTGGGGGGTCACGCCATGAGCACGCCCGTTGTCGCCCGATTCACGAAGAATGTTCCTGCCCCGATCCGGATGTCCGGCTGGGGCCGCCGCGGCGCCCGCCGCTGATCCGCCCACGGGGTGTCCGGCAACGAGGCCGGGCGCCCCGTCCTGCTGTTCTCCTCCCGGCGGGCCCGGGGTGCCGCGGAAGAAATCCCGCCCCCGCCTGCAACCTCGCTGCGGTGTGCACGTCCATCAGGACGGCCTGACCAGGATCCTGGACGGCCTCGACGTCGGCGGGCGCGGGGACGTCCTGCACAAGGGCCGGGCCGGCGACGTCAAGGTCCTGATCGGCGAGGCGTCCGTGACCACCGCGGGCGGGGTGCGGACGGTCACCTTCCCGGTGACCTGGACCAACCTCACCCAGAACGCCTACGGCCGGGTCGAACCGGTGCTCGCCCTCGACGAGCCCGGGCTCGCCGCCCCGACCGCCCCGGCCGGCGGGCAGCAGGCCACCGCCGTACTGGAGCGCAAGGACGGCTCCACCTGGACGGCCCTGCCGCTGAGCACCGGGACGGGCGGCGGACACGGCCCCTCGGCGCCCTTCGCCCTCGCACCGGGCCAGAGCCGCACCCTCACCTACCGCCTGAAGCTCACCGGCTACCAGAAGGCCTCGGTGCAGCTGGTGGGGCAGGCCCTGCTCGACGGCTCCGGCAGCTCCGCACCGACCGTCGGCGACACCGCCGGGCAGCTGGCCCTCGGCTGAGACGGCGACGGCCGGGCACCCCGCGCGGGGTGCCCGGCCGTCGTGCGTGCCGTGCGTGCCGGACCGGTCAGCGGGCCAGGCCGGACATCCAGGACTCGACCTCGTCCGCGGTGCGGGGCAGCCCGGCCGAGAGGTTCTCGTTGCCGTCGGCGGTGACCAGGATGTCGTCCTCGATCCGGACGCCGATGCCGCGGTACTCCTCCGGCACGGTCAGGTCGTCCAGCTGGAAGTACAGGCCGGGCTCGACGGTGAGCACCATGCCCGGCACCAGCTCCGCGTCCACGTACTCCTCGCGGCGGGCGTGCGCGCAGTCGTGCACGTCGAGGCCGAGCATGTGGCCGGTGCCGTGCAGCGTCCAGCGGCGCTGCAGGCCCAGCTCCAGCACCTTCTCCACGTCGTACACCGACGGGTCGAGCAGGCCCCAGGCCAGCAGGCGCTCGGCCAGCACCCGCTGCGCCGCGTCGTGGAAGTCGCGGAACCGGCCGCCCGGCCTCACCGCGGCGATACCGGCCTCCTGCGCGTCGTACACCGCGTCGTAGATCTTGCGCTGCAGCGCGTCGAACCGGCCGTTGATCGGCAGGGTCCGGGTGACGTCCGCGGTGTACAGGGTGTTCGTCTCCACGCCGGCGTCGAGCAGCAGCAGCTCGCCGGGGCGGACCTCGCCGTCGTTGCGCACCCAGTGCAGGGTGGTGGCGTGCGGGCCGGCGGCGCAGATGGAGCCGTAGCCGACGTCGTTGCCCTCGACCCGGGCGCGGCGCCAGAAGGTGCCCTCGATCCAGCGCTCGGAGGTGGCGACGGCCTGGCCGAGCTCGCGGACGACGTCGGTGAAGCCCTTGACGGTGGCGTCGCAGGCGGCCCGCAGCTCGCCGACCTCCCACTCGTCCTTGACCAGGCGCAGCCCGGACAGGAAGACCTTCAGCTCGTCGTCGCGCTCCTCGTCGAGCACGCCGGCGAGCGCCTCCTCCAGGGCCGCGTCGTAGCCGCGGACGATCCGGGTGGGCACGCCCTCGACGGCGGCGAGCTCCTCGGCGGCCTTGCGGACGTCGCGGGCGGGCAGGCCGAGCAGGGCCTGCGCCTCCTCCAGGCTGTGCCGCCGGCCGACCCACAGCTCGCCCTGGCCGTCCAGCCAGAACTCGCCGTTCTCGCGGTTCGAGCGCGGCAGCAGGTACAGCACGAAGTCGTGGCCGTCCCCGGTGGGCTCGCCGACCAGGACGGCGTCCTCGGTCTGGTCGCCGGTCAGGTGCACGTACTCGCTGGCGGCGCGGAACGGGTAGTCGGTGTCGTTGGCGCGCACCCGCAGCCGGCCGGCCGGGACGACCAGCCGCTCGCCCGGGAACGCGGCGGACAGCTTCGCCCGGCGCCCGGCGGCGTACGGGGCCTGGGCGACCTGCTGCAGCCCGCGCAGCTCGGTGTCGGCCCAGCCCGACTTCATGGACGCGGCCAGCTCGTCGGTGACCTCCCCGTACAGGCCGTTCTTGCGGCCCTTGATCGGCTGGTCCTCCTCCTCGGCGGCCAGGCCCTCGGGGTTGTCGGACACTGCCGGGGTGCGGTCCTCGGTCACGTACGTCGCCTCCTTGCGCGCGTCTCCCCGCCCGGGGCACGTCGGATCGCGACGTGGTCGGGCGGCCGTGCCCACCATGGTACGAGGACGGACCGAACGGCCGTCCGGGCCGGTCAGCAGAAGCGCAGCGCCATCAGGACGAGGTCGTCGGAGCCGGCGGCCTCGCCGCCGGTGACCTCCAGCAGGTGCGCGCAGAGCCGGTCGGGGTCGAGCAGCACGTCCCGCGGGGCGTCGGCGGCGGCCCGGCGCAGCGCGGCCTGCCCGGCGTGCAGGCTCGGGCCGCAGCGGCGGGCGAGCCCCTCGGTGTACAGCAACAGGAGGTCGCCGCGGTCGGCGGCGAGCTCCACTCCGGGCGCCTCCCAGCAGCTGAGCACGCCGAGCGGCGCGGAGAGCGAGGTCTCGACGAAGCGCGCCTCGTCGCGGGTGACCAGGATCGGCGGGCAGTGCCCGGCACCGGCCAGCGTGACCCGCCGCTCGGCGGGCTGCACCCAGGCGTAGACGGCGGTGGCGGTGCGGGCCGGTTCGGTGGTCTTGAGCAGTAGTTCGAGGTCGCCGAGGACGGAGACCGGGTCCTCGCCCTCCAGCACGGCGTAGGCACGCAGCGCGGCCCGGATGCGCCCCATCGCGGCGGGCGCCCCGGGGGCGGAGGCCGGCCCCGCGCCGGGGCCGTCGCCGAAGACGCTGCCGACGGTCAGGGCGAGGGTGCCGTCGGGGAGCTCCACCGCGTCGTACCAGTCGCTGCCGGTGGCCTGCTCCAGGCCGGCTGTGACGCAGCGGGCGGCGAGCCGGACGCCGTCCAGCACGGGCAGCCGGTCCGGCAGCAGACCGCGGCGCAGGGCGTCGGTGGCCCGCCGGGTCCGGTCGGCGGCGAGCTGGCCGGCCAGCACCGGCCCGGCGAACTCGCAGTAGCGGCGCAGGAGGTGGCGGCGGCGCTCGCCCGGCTCGGCGGGCTCGTCGTAGAACCAGGCGGCGGCGCCGAGCGGGCCGTCCTCCGGGGTTCCGAGCGGCAGCGCGAAGCAGGCGCCGAGGCCGAGCTGGGCGGCGACCTCGCGGAAGCGCGGGCCGGCCGCCGGGTCGGCGGCGAGGTCGGCGATCAGCAGCTGCCCGCCGTCGCCGGCCCGGCTGAGCAGCCCGGCGAACGGCCCGTGCTCGACCGGTACGGTCTCCAGCGCGCCGATGCCGGAGCGGTCGAGGCCGAGGCCGACGGGGCGGCCGCTGCCGCGCGCGGTGGTGGTGATCAGTCCGCGCCGGGCGCCGAGCAGGGCCGCGCCGGACTCCAGGACGGCCGCCAGCGCGGCGTCCAGGCCCCGGGCGCGGGTGAGCAGTTCGGTGTGCTCGTGGAGGCTGGTGAAATCGGACAGCCATCCGGCCAAACGGTCCTGCAGCCCGCCGTCGGCCCCGTCGGCGAACTCGTCGCCGAGGAGCGCCGGCAGCGGGAGGACCGGCGTCAGGACGGCCGCCGCGGGCGCCGTCCCGCAGGGTGCCGGGGCCGCTCCGCACGCTGCCGTGCCGGGCAGCGCCGCACCGCTCACGGCCAGTCCGCTCGGCTGGGCGTCGGTCATGTCGCAACTCCCCACATACTGGTACGTGTCACGCAGGACTCCCGAGACCGGACAGAACGAGTGCTATCTCACTGTTCGGCAGCAATCCACCACTTGTACACAGGCCGATCGGGGCATGTCCATAAGCGTGACGAGGTCTCTCCCGGCGGCCCGTGCGCGCGGTCGCGGGCGGTGCCGGGGCGCGCCGGTGCGGGCCCGCGGCGGCGCCGTGCGGCCGCTCGGGCTGACGCTCGGTCAATCTGCGGTCCGGATCGTATGCTTCCGCCTCGCGGCGGCTCCCCGGCCGGCGGCCGACTCACTCGTACGGTGGAACCGGCGGGCCGCAGCGCGCGTCCATCCGGCCGTATGAGGGATTCTCGTTCCAGGGGCCGTGCGGCCGGGAACCTCCGGGTGCCCTCCCCCTCCCTCGTCTCACACCGCCCGCGCCCGCGCCGGCGGTCGTCCTGGTCCCCACGGTCGCGGAGAGGAACGAGCACCCATGCGTCGGATGCAGTTGCGGTGGCCGGGGAGCCGCCGGCGGGAGCAGGGCGCGCTGCTGTTGGCGGCGCTGGAGGCGGCGGACCGCGGCTGGCCGGTGGTGCCGGGCGCGCGTGCCGTCCGCGGGGTGTTCGGCCCGTGCAGCTGCGGCGAGCAGCGCTGCCCGCTGCCCGGCGCCCATCCGCACGACCCGCCGCTGGCGGCCGCCACCACGGACGGCCGGATGGTGCAGTGGTGGTGGGAGCGCCGGGCACCCGGCGCGCCGGTGCTGGTCGCCACCGGCCGGTCGGTGTGCGGGGTGAGCCTGCCCGCCGCGGCGGGCGAGCGGGTGCTGCGCTACTTCGCCGACCTGGGCGTGCCGGTCGGCCCGGTGCTGGCCGCGCCCGGGCGGCACGTGCTGCTGGTCGCGCCGTTCACGCTGGAGGAGCTGGGCGGGCTGCTGGCGGAGCGGCCCTGGGTGCCCGGTTCGCTGCGCTACCACGGCCCCGGCGGGTACGTCCTGCTGCCGCCCTCGCAGACCGGTGCGGGCGGGGTGCACTGGGTGTCACCGCCGGTCGGGAACGGGCTGTGGCTGCCTCAGGTCGGCACCCTGCTGGAGGGGTTGATCGCTGCGAGCGTGGCCGAGCCGGACGACAGCCGGCTGGCGTACTGAGCCGGGCGCGGGGCGGCCGGAACGCGGCGCCTCCGCGGCACCGCCGGGCGTCCCCGGGTGTCCCGGGAATGGAAAATCCGGTCGCTGGCGACGGGGGATGCACCAGCGACCGGACTGTTTAAACAGTAACAAAGATCCGGCGGGGCGCCAATTTGTCCGCCCATGGCCGACCTGGCATTTTCGTCCCACCGGTGGAAATGTGACCGGAGTCACATTCCCCGTCAGTTCAGGGTGATCTGACGGCTCACCAGGTTGGCGCGGGCGCGGCGCTCCTCCGCGGACAGGGGTGCGGTCTCGGCCAGCGCGCCGGCCAGCCGCTCGGCGAACTCGGCGGCGGGCTGCTCGCAGTCCTTCGCGGAGAACTCCACCGGCAGGTCCCACACCGGCACGGTCAGGCCGTGCGCGCGGAACGAGCCGACCAGCTTGGTGTCCTCGCCGAGCGAGCTGCGGCCGGCCGCGGACAGCCGGGCCAGCGCGTCGAGCAGCTTCTCCTCGGGCACGGTCATGACCCAGCGCAGGTGGTTCTTGTCCGGGGTGCCGCACCAGTAGGCGGCGTCCACGGAGGCGACCTTCTCGGTCGGGATGGCCGAGGCGTTGGCCCGCTCCAGCGAGGCGGCGACCTCGCCGGTGGCGGACTCGGCGTCCTCCAGCCAGAACTCGAAGCCGGTGTGCACGGTCGGGACGAAGCCGGCCGAGGTGTCCAGCAGGTCCTGCAGGCGGCGGCCGCCCGGCACCGTCCGGCGGGACGGCACCGGGGTGCCCGGCTCGGTGGCGAGGGCCAGCTCCAGCGCGTCGGCCAGGTCGCGGCTCAGGTCGCCCGAGCCCGACTGGGTCTGCAGGCCGAGCAGGATCGATCCGTCCGCGCGGCGAAGCGCGGGCCAGGCCAGCGGCAGCACGGTGGCCAGGGTCACCGACGGCACCTCGCCGACGGCGCCGTCCGCCACCCCGGCGGCCAGCGTCAGCGGCACGGTGGCGGCCGGCACCAGCTCGCGCAGCGCGACCCAGTCGGCCTCGCCCGGCAGGCCCTCGAACGGGCGGTGCACCAGCTCCTGCACGGCGTGCGCGGCCTCCCGGCCGTGGCAGGCCTTGTACCGGCGGCCGGAGCCGCACGGGCACTTCTCGCGCGCACCGACGACCGGGATCTCGCCGGTGGCGGTGGCGGTGCTGGGCTGCGACGAGGACTTTGCGGCCTTCTTGGCCATGGCGGGGCTCCCGGGAACGGCGACAGTGCACCCGCAGCCTACTGAGGTTCGTGCCGCCCACCGGTGCGGACGCACCCCCGCGGGGTCGCCACGGACCCGCCCGCGCGCCCCGCAGCCGGCCTGCGCGGCCGGCCTAGGCGGCCGGATCGTCGCGCCGCTCCGGCCGCAGCGGCAGGGCGGCCCAGACCGTCACCTCGCCCGGCGCGTCGCGGACGCCCCAGGCGTCGGCCAGCTTGCCGACGATGCTCAGCCCGCGTCCGCCGCGCGCCGTCAGCGACGGGCTGGCCGGCCGCGGCCTGGTCGGCGCACCGCCGTCGGTGACCTCCACGACGATGCCGTCCGCGTGCGTCCACCAGCGGACCAGGATCCCGCCCGGATCGTTTTCCTCCGCCGTCTCCGCGCCGCCGTGCCGGGAGGCCGTCACCGCCCGCACGAGGACCGCGTCCACCATGTCGGCGGTCGTCCGCCCGACCAGTTCCGAGAACTTTCCGAGCGGCCGCGCGTAACGACAGGAATTGCTGAGCAGTTCGGAGAGGATCAGCACCGCGTCGTCGACGACCTGCTCCGGTACCGCCCGTTCACCGAGCTCCCGGCGCATCCTCCGGCGAGCCGCTCCGACGCCGGCCGGACCGTGCGGCACCGCCATGGTCGACGAAGTCGGCCCTGTCTTTTCGGGCACAGCACGCGCCACCATCAACGCCACCCCCGGGACCTCCTTCAGCGTCTGCCGAGGGATGGATGCCCCCTGGGAATGCGTCGGAAACGACCGTTCGGCGATCGCGCAGAGACATTCCCGGGGCCCGCGACCCACCGTATTCAACCACCGATAAACCGCTTACGGTCTGTTGTGAAAGTCCGAGGAATTGAGCGTTCTCTGAGCTTCTGTCAGAAGTCCGCGCCCCGCCGTGCGCCGTTCGCACACCGCTCCGCCCGGGTGGTGCGCTCAGCGGCCGAGCTGCGCCAGCACCTCGCGCGGCCGGTTGGTGATCAGCGCCTCCACGCCCAGCTCCAGGCAGAGCTCGACGTCCTCGGGCTCGTCGACCGTCCAGACGTGCACCCGGTGCCCGGCCCGGCGCAGCGCCGTCACCAGGCCCGGGTCCCGCCGCACCAGCTCGATGCCGGGCCCGGCGACGGCGGCGCCGCCGGGCAGCGACCGCGTCCGGCCGAGCACCGGCAGCCGGCGCTCCAGCAGGTACACCGTCGGCATCGCGGGCACCGCCCGGCGCACCCGGTGCAGCGACAGCTCGGAGAAGCTCATGATCCGGACGGTGGACTCCTCCGGGGTGCGCGGCAGCAGCCCGTAGTGGTCCAGCAGCCGCACCAGCTCGGCCTCCGTCCGGCCCGCGTACCGGGTCGGGTGCTTGGTCTCGATGGCCAGCTCCACCCGGCGTCCCGCCTGGGCGACCAGTTCCAGCAGGCCGGCCAGGGTCAGGATCGAGCTCGGCCGCGGGGTGTCCGGCGAGTGCCAGGAGCCGAAGTCGAGCTCCGAGAGCTGAGCCAGCGTCATCGCGGACACCGCGCCCCGGCCGTCCGAGGTGCGCCGCACGGTGCGGTCGTGCACGCACACCAGCCGGCCGTCGGCGGTCAGCCGGACGTCGCACTCCAGCCCGTCCGCCCCCTCCTCGATCGCCCGGGCGTACGCCTCCAGGGTGTGCTCGGGCAGCGCCGCGGAGGAGCCGCGGTGCGCGACGACCCGGACGGCCGTGCGGTCGGGCGCCGGGATGCCGGAGGCCGCCGGAGTGGTGCGGCGGATCTTCTGAGTGTCCACATCAACACCCTACGAGTGCGCGGATGTCCGATCGGATTCGGCACGGGAAACCCGTGGTGAACACCTCCGTCCGGCGGTCGGCGGCACCGGACGGAGGCCGGCGGGGACCCCGCCGGGGGGCCGCCCCCGGCTCAGCCGGCGGGGGGGGGGGGGGGGGGCGGGGGGGGGGGGGGGGGGGCCGGGGGGGGGGCCCGCCGCAGGCTCAGCCGTCGGCGCGGGCCGGGCGGCGCGAGGTCAGCGGGGTCAGCGCCCAGGTCGCCAGCGCCGGCACCAGGAAGCCGAACAGCGAGGCCGAGGTCCACGGCTGCGGGGTGAAGCCCACCGCCGACTGCAGCCCCTGCCAGAAGTCCGTCCACCAGCCGGCCACCGCGGTCGGCGCCAGGAACTGGTACGTGGCGAAGCCCAGCGCCCACGGCAGCAGCATCAGCCAGCGGGCCGGGGCGTCCTGGCCGGTGTCCCAGCCGTTCCGGCCGGCCCCGAGGAAGTAGTCCACCGCCAGCACCGCCAGCAGCGGCACGAAGACCGCGCCGATCAGGTAGAGGAAGCTCGCGTAGGTGTCGTTGAACTCGCCCTCCTCGACCCGCAGCGCCAGCAGCGTCACCAGGGCGCCGATGCCGCCGGTGAGCAGCCGCCGGTCCACCTTCGGCAGCAGGTTGTGCACCGACATCGCCGTCGAGTACACGTTCGCGAAGGACTGGTCGGTCTCGCGGACCACCAGCACCAGCAGGAAGGCCCAGCCGGCCGCGACGCCGGTGAACGAGGAGAAGATCTTCGAGGTGTCGCCGCCGGACTGCAGCAGCGCGATCAGGCCGAGCACGTAGCACCAGACCTGCGCCAGCGAGTAGCCGGCGAAGGTGCCCCAGTACGCCGAACCGGGCGTGCGCGCGTGCCGGGTGTAGTCCGCGGCCAGCGGTACGAAGGAGATCGACACCGCGATGATCGCGTCGGTCGCCGGGAGGAAGCCGTCCCAGTTGCCCGCGCCGGGGTCGGGGAAGCCCTGCCGGCCCAGCTGGACGGTGAAGTAGACCATCGCCACGCCGACCGCGACGGCCACGTACTTGCGCAGCACCGCGATCGAGCCGAGCGGCCAGATGGTGAGCGCCGTGGTCAGCACGCCGGCCAGCAGCACGAACAGCCAGCGCCAGCCCTGGGTGCCCGCCACCGTCTGGGCGCCGCCCGCGATCACGATCAGCTCGAAGACGCCCCAGCCGATGCACTGCAGGATGTTCAGCACCGTCGGCAGGTACGACAGCCGGGTGCCGAACAGGCCGCGCAGCACCGCCATCGCGGGGGCGCCGGTGCGGGCTCCGATCAGCGCGGCGACGCCCAGCATCGCGGTGCCGATCACCGTGCCGGTGACGATCGCGGTGACCGCCGCCGCGAAGGACAGCTCGTGGCCGGCCGTGCCGAGCACGGTGGCGGCGCTCTGGAAGCCGATCAGGCTGACCCCGAGGTTGGCCCAGAGGGCGAACTGGGCGCGGAAGTCGAGCGTCCGCGGCGGGGCGGTGTCCAGCACGAGCGGCGCCTCGACGCGCCGGCCGGCCTCGACACCGGGAACAGGGGCAGGCGAAACAGCCGTCATGGCCGGTACTCCCTACGCCGGCATTACCCGGACAGGTTCAGGCGGTCAGCGCCCCCTCGTCCGGCCCGGACTCCGCCCGGCCGGTCGATCGGCGCACTCTCAGCCTGGAAGGTCCAAGCTCCCGCGTGTTCAGATGAGGACGACAGGCTAACGAACCCTGCCGCGCACGCCAAGGGCCGGAGGTTTCCGTTCCGCATCGCGGGACGGCGGCCCGCCGGCCGTGTGCCGCACCCCGCCTTTCGCGTTCCGCCGCAGGTCGGACGCATCCTGTCAGGGACGGCTAAGGATTTTTAGCCGTTCTTCAGAAGGCTCCTTACGGCAACCGAATCAGCCATGCGAAACACTATGGGCCAAGGATCTGTCAGCTATGGAGGTCGTCCGTGAGCAACGAGCACGCGAGTGGGTCCACCGGGCCGCAGGAGGAGCAGCTGCCCTCCGGCGAGCCCCGTACGGTGGGTCCGGCTCCTGACACCGCGGCGGCCCCGCCGCCGCCGGTCGTCGAGTCCGCGCCCACGCTCGCTCTCTCCAAGCTGAGCGAGCCGGCCCCGGCCGCGACCTCGTACATCGACGCCCCGCCGCCGGTCGTGCCGGCCGCCCCGGCCGCGCCGGCCGCGCCGTCGTACCTGGACACCCCGCCGCCGGCCGTCCCCGCCGGGTCCCCGTACGCCGACGTCCCGCCGCCCGCGGCGGCGGC